>JADFIX010000252.1 GCA_022566435.1 Planctomycetota bacterium | reverse complement strand
CATCCTCAACTGCGATCGTGATCGTCGAGGAGGCCGACATGCCGGGCTCCAGCGGCGGCAGCGGGTCGCTTCGAATGATTTCACCGTCACGGCTGACTCGCAAAACAGCGTCTCGAACGGTCGTCGAGCCGAAATTGAACACCTCGACGTCGAAGAGTACGGGCATTTGCCGGATGATCAACGACGATGCGGGCGCCAACGAAGTGATGGCCAGATTCGCAAACTCCTCTTCTGACGTACGCACCAGATGCACCTGGGAGGCGGGAATCAAAGACTCGTCGATGAGTCGCTTGAGTGACGACACCACCGGCATGTCCGCATCGGCATCCGAGTCTTCCCAGCCGTTGTGTGGGAAATCGGAGATCAGATAAATCGCACGGTTTCCGGCGGCCGTCGTCGACGCCCGGAGAATCCGCAAAGCATGTTCGACCGCCCCCACCGAATCCGTCGCACGCTGCGTCGGCTCGATGCCCGCCAGGCGATCGCGAACGATCCGGCGATCGTAGGCCTCGTGACCGATCAATGCTTCGGCTGGTTTCGAAAGTGTCACAATACTGACAGAATCTGTCCGTGGGATGGCGGCCAATCGGTCGAGCGCCCATCGCTTGGCCGACTCGAACCGCGTGACCCCCGCGCGGGCGGTCGCGCTCATCGAGAGTGAATTGTCCAGCAAAATAAGATGGTGCGTCCGCGCGAACCGAGAGGGGACGGCCGCTGATGCCGGCGTATAGGGCCTGGCCACCGCCAGTCCCAACAGCACGATCGCGGCGATTCTCATGGCCATCAGCAATAGGTGTTGGAGCTGAACCCGTCTTCGACTCCGACGCCGTGCGGCCAGCAGAAAGGACATTGCCGCCCACGGTACTTCACGGTAGCGACGCCGGTTGATCAGGTGCACGAGCACCGGAATCGCCCCGACGGCCCCGGCCGCCAAAGCCAATTCGGGATTCACAAATGGAACGATCTGTCCCACGAGCACTGGTACGTCCTCCGCCTAGCCTCGACCGAACACACGTGACGACCGCTGACGGAGTCTCGCGCTTCGCGATGCGAGATAGTGCGAGAGTGCGACATCCAGCGGCGATGCCGTGTCGAACACCGTGTATTCCACGTTCATTCGTGCGAGCCGTGCTCGTAGACGTCCCTGAAATCCGGCGACTTCCTCCAGGTAACGGCTCCGGAGCGACCGAGGGTCTGTCAGTAGTGTGCCGAAATCCTCGAGGCCCGCGAATTTCGTCGGCCCCGTATAGGAAAACTCCAACTCCGCACGATCCCAAAGATTCCACACGACCGGTTCGTGCCGGCGATGGCGAAGAAGCTTCATGCCACGTAGAAACTGTTCTTCGTCGTCAAACAAGTCGCTGATGAATATGATGAGCGTGCGGTGCGAAAGCCGTTCCGCCACCTCCGACAAGACACTCTCGAGCGACGTCTTGGTCGGTCCGGTGCCCTTCGACAGCGCCTGGGTGACGATCTGCCATTGCCGAGACCGATTGGACGCACGAATGAACGACGTGATGGTTTCATCGAATAAGATCAGCCCCACCGAATCCTGCTGTTGGAGGGCCAGGTAAGAGACGGCGGCCGTCATCGTCGCGGCATAGTCATGCTTGCTCATGCCGTCGGGCTTCGAGCGGAAGCTCATCGACTCGCTGCAGTCGACCATCAACATCATCTCGAGATTCGTTTCCTGCTCGTATTCTTTGATGTAGTATTTGTCGGTCCGTCCGAATACCCGCCAGTCGATATGCCGAAGGTCGTCGCCCTGCGTGTAGGAACGATGCGCCGCGAACTCCACCGACACCCCGCGATGGGGACTTCGGTGCATTCCACTGAAAAAGCCCTCTACGACCATGCGTGCCCGTAGATCCAGGCGGGCGATTTTCGCGAGAAGCTTGGGATCGAAATAACTCGGTATCGTGATTGTGCTGTCGGCCATCTTCTAGTCCCGTGAATGCGCGGTGAGTCGCGATTCTTTGTCCAGCCGCCGCTGCGGCCGGTATGAAAACGTCTTAGCCGACTTGGCCCTTCCCGCTCGACGGTCATCGGCACCGTCTACGAATCCGACGACTCCCCGGTAAAGACCCGTCTGGTCATGCCTTCGTCCATCGCACCTTGGGAATCCGACGCGAGCGACTCGATCAGTTGCCGGACAATGGCGTCACTCGTGATTCCTTCCGCTTCGGCATTGAAGCTCAGTAATACGCGATGTCTCAGGACGGGGTAGGCCACGGCACGAATATCGTCCGTGGAGACGTGGAACCGTCCGTTGAGCAGGGCGCGTGCTTTGCCGGCAAGCACGAGGTTCTGGGATGCCCGCGGTCCTGCGCCCCATGCGACATAATCTCTCACAAAAGTGTCGACGTCCTCTTTGTCCACGCGCGTGGCGCGAACAAGCCGCATGGCATAACGAATGACTTGATCGGCGCATGGCACACGGCGAACGATGTTCTGAAGTTCGATCACTTCGTGCGCCGTCAACGTGCGCTTCAGACTGACCTCCTCTAACGCCGTCGTCATTTTGACGATCCGGAATTCTTCTTCTTCCGTGGGATAGTCCACAAGGGTCTTGAACATGAAACGATCGAGCTGCGCTTCAGGAAGCGGATAGGTGCCTTCCTGCTCGATCGGGTTCTGCGTCGCCAAGACGAAGAACGGGCGCGGCAGTTTGTGTGGAAACCCGGCGGCGGTCACTTGGTGTTCCTGCATCGCCTCCAGCAAGGCGGACTGTGTTTTTGGCGGCGTTCTGTTGATTTCGTCCGCGAGAACGACGTTGGCGAAGATCGGGCCCTTGACGAACCGCAACGACCGCGAGCCGGTGCCACGGTCCTCCTCGATCACCTCCGTACCGGTGATGTCCGAGGGCATTAAGTCCGGCGTGAACTGAATTCGCGAGAAGCTCAGCGAGACCAACTTGGACAGCGTGCTGACCATGAGGGTCTTCGCGAGACCCGGTACGCCCTCCAGGATGCAGTGCCCGTTGCAAAACAAGGCGATCAGAATCTCTTCCAAGACCCCCTCCTGCCCGACGATCACCAGTCCGAGCTGTTCGCGGATGCGGTCGTAGGCCTGAATGAGCTTTTCCGCCAGCTCAACATCGGTGGCTTGCGGCTCCGGTGTACCCGAATTTTCCGGCTCCGAACTCATGTCGTGTACTCCAAGTGGCTGCCCGCAAACCCCGTATCCTCAGGCCGCGGAATCCTCGTTCAACTTGTCGATCAAAAGCCTCAACTTGCCCGCGCTACGACGGTTGAATGCGAAGACCAGTCTGTGTTTGTCCGGGTAAACCTCGTCCTCACCCTCGAGCGGCCCGGCGACTTGCTCGAACCGGTCGCGAAGAAGCATGTCGCCGTATTTTTCGTTAATCTCGTCCATCGACGATTCTGAAACAGGCGTGTTCAAACGGATGACGAACTGATCGCCCACATAGCGCGACGAATGATACCGGCGGTAGAAACCGATAATATGCGCCACCGCGTCATCCGCGTTGTCGGTAATGTAGAACAAGTGCATGTCCGTGGCGTCGATCATGCCGTTGCCCAACAATTCCTCCTCGACGTACCCGCGCCAATGTTGCCAGTACGTGCCGCCCGGTTCGTCGCAAAGGACAACCGGGACCGGTGACGACTTCGATGTCTGAATGAGGGTGAGCGATTCAAATCCTTCGTCTTGTGTGCCGAATCCACCGGGGAACAGCACGATCGCCCGCGCCTCTTTCACAAATAGAACTTTTCGCGTGAAGAAATACTTGAAGTTCACCAACTTGGGATCATCCGCGATGATCGTATTCGTCGATTGCTCGAACGGTAGGCTGATCGCCACGCCGAAACTCGCCTGCCTTGTGGCACCGTGATGACCGGCACGCATGATACCGTCGCCGGCCCCCGTAATCACCATCCACCCTTGTTCTTGAATGAGTTCCGCAACCCTTTTCGCTTGCAGATACTGCGGATGATCCTCGGCCGTCCGGGCCGACCCGAACATACTGAGCTTGGGAATTTCGCCGTAAGGCGCGAAAGTTTTGAACGCGTACCGAAGTTCCTTGAGCGCCGAGTTGAGGATCTTCAGATCGCCTCGGTCCGCGCCGTCGGCCCCAAGTCGGCAAATCGTGACCAGCATGTTGGAGTAGAGGTCCTCATTCTCGCTCGATACGAAACTGCGGACGAATGTGTCGATGGCCTCCGCTCGTTTGCGTCGTCGTTCTGATTCCGACATGGATGTTTCCGTTTCTTGCTTCACAAAGTCTCTGCGCCTCCCTTGCAAGCCAGGTACGTCTTGTGCGCCCACGAAACTATAGGCGGATGCCGGAAGACCTGCTAGGCATCACCTCGCCGCCCGTTCCCTCCCTCACGCGCGGCCCCGACGATTTCCCGGCCACCCTACCCCGTCTTCCACCAGTCTCCCTTGCCCAAAAAGGCCTTGGCCCAAGGAAGTATTCGCCCGGCACACACCGGTACCAGCGGTGCGGGAAAACGCCCTCAATCATCCACTCTTTCGATTTTATCGACCTTTGAACACCGCGACGTAAAATGATTAGATGGCGTCGCCGGTCGCCAAAAGAGAGGGAAACGGCCGTTTCGCAGGGTGAGAGGCTCGTTTTTCCAGTAATCAATGAACAGGGGGCCAACGATCGGAGGCTGCGGGAGGCGCTTCCATTACACAGGCCGGCGATGGCGCCGACCGATGAACAGAGCATGACACCGGACCCACATCGACCAGTTTCCGCTGAAAGGATCGCGCCCCGGTCGAATGCGCGCTGCGCGCTCTCGTTTGACGTGGAGGACTGGTTTCACGCCGGGAACCTTCGAATCCCGCCAGGTCATTGGGCGGAGATGCCGTCGCGCATCGAGCGCTCGATGGAAACGATCCTCTCTTTGCTTGAAGAATATGACACAATAGCGACATTTTTCGTCTTGGGGTGGATCGCCCACCGACATCCGAGCCTGGTGCGGCGTATTCGCCGCGGAGGCCACGAAATCGCCAGTCATGGATTCTGGCATCAGCCGCTGAGTCACATGACGCGAAAGACTTTTGTCGAGGATGTGCGGCGCGCACAAGTCGCGATCGAATCGGCGGCGGACACGACTCCGATCGGCTTCAGGGCGCCTTCCTACTCGATTGACGAGCGAACGAGTTGGGCGTTTGATGGGCTTCGAGAGCTGGGATTTCGTTATGATTCAAGCGTCTACCCGGTCCGCGCGCCTCATGGACGATATGGCTGGCCCAACAGCCCGCTGCGGCCCCATCGTGTGCGTACCGATCTGTGGGAGTTTCCTCTACCGACGCTGACCCTATGGGGTCGCCGGGTCCCCGCCGCCAGCGGCGCCTATTTTCGGATCGCCCCCTGCGCCGTCACGACCATGGCGATCGAACAGAATCTAAACCGAGGCATTTCCGTCGTCGTCAACATCCACCCTTGGGAACTCGATCCGGACCAGCCTCGAGTCCGGACATCAATCGGGAGGCGACTGCTTCATTACACAAATCTGCGAACCACGCGAAACAAGCTCGAACATGTCCTGCGGCGATACGAATTCGTCACGATTCGGCAAATGTTGAACGCGATCGAAAAAGGCGGAATTTTGGCTCGAGGACTCATGCCAAAAACGCAAGTCCTCGGTCGATCGGGGGAGCCGATTCAAAGAAGGGCGGGAGAAAAACTTAAAAACATCGTCAAGGAGCGAGGCGCTGGACCCCCAATCAACCGCCCTCTGCACCCTCGATAAACGGATGAATATCCAATTCCATGACGATTTCGTCATGAATCGCAATTCCTCGTTCACCCGTGAGCGGGATCGTCGGCTTGACTTCGTCGGCAACGTCGAGGGGAGAGATGTTTTTGCCGGCACGGTCGACGTCATCATCTGTGATGGCTTCGTCGGCAATGTGTTGCTCAAGAGCTGCGAGTCGCTCGTTGAGCTGATGATGCACCTGATCGACGAAGAGATCCAGAAATCTTGGGTAACACGGCTCGGTTATTTTCTAGCGCGGCCTGCCTTCGCGAGGTTGCGTCAGCGGGTCGACTCCACCGAGTACGGTGCGGCGCAGCTTCTCGGGGTCAAGGGTGCCTGCTTTATCGGCCACGGGAACTCGAACGCCAAGGCGATCAAGAACTCCGTCTTGAAGGCGACCGAGTTTTGTCAGGCCGAACTACATCTCAAGATGCGCGAGAAGATCGCCGAGCTGCACCGTTTCGAAGTCGAGCTCCTGCGCCCGCCGGAGACGGATTGACGACCGCCGAGACGGCTCCTCAGGCATTCGTTTTCCCCGGCCAGGGCGCGCAGATAGTTGGCATGGGTCGGCGGTGCGCCGAGGCCTTTTGGGAAGCAGCAGAGGTCTTCGAGGCTGCCGATCGAGCGCTCGGCTTCGAGCTGAGTGCGCTGTGCTGGGATGGCCCGCAGGACCAACT
>JADFIX010000251.1 GCA_022566435.1 Planctomycetota bacterium | reverse complement strand
GCCGACGGGTACGACGACAACAGTGCTCGATTCTTCTTTTCGCGCTACCGCCGCGCCGGCGGGTTTCCCGCGAAATGGTGGCGCAACGCCATCAGTTGGATCAAGGTGGACGTGGCTGCGGCTCACGAGGCGAACGAGTAGCGCTATTCGCAACGACCCCCGCGAAAGGACGGGCTTCACACGCCGTCATCAGTTCGCCGCGCTGGGGTCCGACGGAGAGGGGGTGTTCCTGCTTTGACGGATCAGACTCGGCATGTCGATCGGCATATACGCGGGGCCGTCGGTGAACGTCCGACTTGATCGCTTGCGGTTCGGGTTCTCCCCGGAACGTGCGCCCGCGCCGCAAGCGAACGGGGACGCGATCGTGTGGCTATGTTTTCTTCGACGCTTGCGATGCCGCAATCACACCGGCCACCGCACCACCCACCCCGCCCGCCGATGGCAGCGCTGTATTCGACATCCATAGCCTTCCCGATGACCGTGGCAATCGCTGCCGCAAGTCCGGCACCAACCAAGACAGCGAGCAAACTTCGCATAGACATGTGAACTCCCTTACTACAAGATGCGTCTTCGCTCTTGATCCACACGGATTCGACGCAATTGCCTGATCGACGGTTTACTGGCTACCGCAACGAGCGACCCCAAACACTCGTCCACCGTATCGGGTCGGCCGCTTTTTGGTCAATTTCTACCCTGTCTAGCGAACAAGCAGAGCCGCAAAGGGCGCGTAATCGTCCAGATCCGCGTCGTCATCGGCGTCATAGTCGGCACACTCGCAGCCCGACGCCACCGGTGAGTTTCCCGCGCCGGTGAAGCACACCAAGAACGCCGCAATATCCCTCAGGTTTACGGCCACGTTGCCATCGAAATCACCGAACGTCGCGCATTGGCATATGTTCGGACAGAAGTCGAGTGCCGACCACAGACAATTCAAGTCCCAGCCCGCGCTACAACAAACTGGATCCTTTTCACAAACGATCTCGCAGCAATTCTCGTTTTCGCATCCCACGCCGGGATAATGATCCTCGCAACAGTCTCCTTCTGCTTCGGTTGGACAAGGTGATGGAGGTGGCTCATCGCAGCCGTCGCAGATCTCGATCGCGAGGTTGGCGCAGGTATTGGACCAAATGGCCTCACAGCACGACGGTGTTTTCAGGCAAACGCTATGGCAACACTTCGCATCCTCGCAGCCGCCCCCGGCGTGCGATTCACAGCACGAGCCTTCGCCGGGGCAGGACCCGGCGCAGGTGTTTTCGCACAGAATTTCCGCAAGCGCTGCGCAGTCCGCGGTCCAGCCGGTCAGACAACACAAATTGTCAAAGTTGCAAACGGTTTCACAGCAACTCGCGTCCTCGCAGCCCTGGCCGCCGTGGGCGACGCAGCAGCTCCCGGTGTTGGGACAAACAGAGGTCGCGGCGTCCTGGCCATCGGTCTCGGCCATCGTGGAAGTTTCAGGCGTGGAGGGTCCGCCGCCTTCCTCAGCCGCTACGGCCGCCGGGTAGAAGAGAATCGGCAACCATATAAGTTGTACGAAATAGCACGCCATCTTGCCGCCTCCGAAGACCGCAGGGATGGGGATTGACCCAAGGTCCGACATTTCCCGTTGAAAACCCCGATCGCGCGAGCATAACAAGTCGAGCCATCCGGCTCAACAAAAAAAGGCCGATCTCGCCGTGAATCTCGGTTTAGCCCGCATTTCTCACCACGCGGCTTTCCTCGATCCGCGCCACACGTGTGGTCACGCGTCGCCCCAACGGGGGCAACCTCATGGCAGCTCAGGGCATCGCCCTGGTTGTTCAACACAAATCGCTTGCGATCGTTGTTTGCCCCGAAGGGGCAGCCACATGTCAGCCCAGGGCATCGCCCTGCGGACCGGAACACAAGAACGAAGGAGCCCTGAAAGGGTGCAACAAGGACTCGACATACTACAATCACTGTCGATGTATCTCGTACGCCTCTGAGTTTGATGAACGGTACGTTTGGGATTGATTGTCTGTTGCGCCCCGTCAGGGCTCTTGGGTATTTGGCATCGTAGACTGTGTGCACCGAACACTAGCCGTTTTATAGGCCTCGGTAATTTGCTCCGCGTGGGAAAGCACTTTTTCAAAGGCCTGAACATATTGATCCAGCAGATCGCGCCTGGCCAATGGAAAGCTTGGAAGTCTGATGAGGTTGCGGCCAGCCGCTTCGGTCTTGGGCAGGGCATCGCGCCGGTAGATTGGCAGGTCGATGTCCGCTCGGCCTTCCAGCCGGGCAATTCGGGCGAAGTGGCCTTCAGTAAACAGTGGTTGTTGGTGGACCAGAGGATAGCGCGGCAGATCGATCTCACACTGTTCCGACTGGAGGGCTTTGATCAGTGCCTCCACGGGCATGTTCCAGCGTTCAGGGTCGTAGCGGATGAGGTATTCGAAATAGACGCGCTGCAAATGCGCGGGCGGCAGGAACGTATCGAGACCCACCCGTTCGAGGTGCTTGGACAAGTATCGCAGGTTGTCGTTGCGGCGCCGGTTGCGCTCGGGCAGGTGGCGGAGCTGGACGCGGGCCACGGCTGCCGATAGCGGGGCCATTCGTGTCTTGATACCGAAGCTAGTCGCGGCGAAGCGTTTGGCCGGCATGGGCAACTCGATGATGCGTTCGATGTCGCCGAGGCAAGTCGCCCGTTCCATGTACCCGTCGTTGTCGGTCAGGAAGATGCCGCCCTCGCCGGCGGGCGCGAGCTTGCCGGCTTGCAGGCTGAACACGGAAATATCGCCCAGCGTACCGCACTTGCGGCCGCGCCACGTTGCACCTTGCGCATGCGAGGCGTCCTCGATCACGCGCAGATTGTGGTGTTTGGCAATTTCAAGGAGTTCGGTCATCCGGCTGGGCATACCCCACAGATGCACAACAACCATTGCCCGCGTGCGCGGAGTGATCTTTCGCGCGACATCTTCGGGATCGAGACCCAAACGAAAGGGTTCGCTCTCACAGAACACCGGCAGCGCCCCGACCCACAGAACCGGAACAACCGACGCCCAAAAGGTAGCCGACGGCACGAGTACCTCGTCGCCGGGTTCTAAATCCAGCGCGAAGAAGGCCGCCAGTAGCGCAGCTGTCCCGTTGCAATGTGCCAAAGCATGGCGCCGACCGAAGAACTCTCGATAGTCATCTTCGAGCTCGCGGGTGACAGGATGAAGTGATAGATCACCGTCGCGCAATACCTGTAGTACGGCCGCTTGGTCCTCATCGGTGATGATCGGCCAGCGGTTCGCGTCGGTGCCGTTGATAGTAACGGCTTTCGGGCCGCCGAGTATGGCCGGCTTAGCGTGCTTGCGACTGGTTGACATCGCCCAGGGATCCTCTCAGCAAATCGCCAATATCCGATCAAACGTATCGGTAATCTTCCGGCGATAGTCCATGACCGTTTTGCGGGCAACATCATCATCGTCGCGGGCAAAGCATTTAGCCAGCCGGATGATATGAGGCAAGTTCTCATCGTGTCTACCCAGCCCGCCTCTGGCGACCCACTGCGAGACGTTGGTCCGGCGTCTCAGATAATCTTCGAGGGTCCAGCACATCTCCCGATCCGCACACCAGCGGGCGCTGGGTATCGGTTCATGCAAGTGCGGGAACGAATCCCAGCGAGGATCAGGTATGTCGCATTTTGGCATGCTTGTCGCGCCGTACCTGGGTGAGATGGCTTTCTTCACCAATCCTACAACCTCCCTGGCGAGTGGAACGCAGTTGGTAAGCTTGCCGCCGTAAACACTAATCCAGGGAACGTGCGCTTCAGGGTGGATGCGGTATCTGCGCGACAGACGTATCGAGTCGCACCCGTCGCTGTGCAAACGATCAACAGCCAACGGACGAACTCCGCAACGGAGTGAGACGATATCCTCCGGGCCGACGGGATTCGCCAGGTGGCGATTCAGTTCGTTGAGCAGGGTTCGAACGTCCTCCGGTTGAATCGTGTACCCTCGCTCGGCGGTGTGGGCAACGGTTTCCGTGGGTCCCCACAGTGACACCGGCCCCCACGGGATCAGCGACATCCCGTCACGGTTGTCCAGGGTGTGAAAAAGCAATGGCACCTGATGGCGTTGGTCACGTTTCAAGGCGATAAAGACGCCTTTGCTTAACACGTGTCTGGACGGAGCCACCAGGCCGAACTGATCGTTGACCCCATCAGTCCAGACGCCGGCGGCGTTTATCACCCACCTCGCACGGACGCAGCCGTGTTTGTCGATCAACGAATCGCTCAGATCCAAGGACCACTCGCGTGACGTTCGGTCAAACGCACCACCCTCTAGGGAGCAATAGTTGAGCGCGATCTGAACGCCGTTCTGATACGGAAGGAGCCAGTTCAGCACAAAGCGAGCGTCCGAAGGCTCGACGAAGGCCTCTTCGTAAGTGATTGATGAGTCGCAACGATGCGGATTAAGAAACGCGCGTTCTGAGAAATCGGATTCGCGCCGCGGCCGGAGACGTCTGCAACCACCGAGTAGCCAATAGAAGTGAATTACGGCGTGCAT
Source organism: Planctomycetota bacterium (assembly GCA_022566435.1). Lineage (GTDB taxonomy): Bacteria > Planctomycetota > Phycisphaerae > UBA1845 > UBA1845 > JADFIX01. The sequence goes on along the minus strand of JADFIX010000251.1, from coordinate 1,906 downwards.
GAGAGCCGCGCGGCCGCGGCCGTGGACTGGGATGTAGCGAAAACGGCGTGGTTTGATCCATTCACTCATTTCGCGGAGCATGCGGTCGCGCGACGTGCATAGACGTCTTACGTTGAGAAGTTCCCAGTTGCGTAGATACAGCAAGCCGCCCCAAATCATCATGGCTGATGCCTGGCTTGTGCCGCCGGCGAAATCCCCCTTGTCGACAAGGAGCACGGAGAATCCCTGCTTGCACAGGTGATGATAGAGGCATACGCCGTTGATTCCGCCGCCGATGACGACCACGTCGAACACGCTCTGCTTCAAGGCACTCCATTGGATGTGCCGGTTCTCGATACTCATGGCTTTTCACTACTCCGCGCGGCGCGAAATGGGCTTACGAACGATCTGCTCGTAACCAATGTGCACGAAAAGGTCAAGTCTCCACTCCTGACTTGTCGTTATACGGCGATGTGGAAGACGCACGTGCACCGGTTCGATCAGGTTTGGCAACAGATCCCGATGACCATCGATGCGGATCGGCACGATAACGGTCGATGTACGCTTTCGGGACGGGTTTACGAAACCCGGGAGATGCCGCCAAACCGCCGTGGCATACGCACGTGGAATACGGAACTCGGCAGGGTTGTGAGGCCGGTGAACTCCATCAGTCAAGACACCCGCCGCGGTGGCGGCATGAGCACGTAGTCGCGCTTGACTTGCACATGATACCAGTGCGTGAAGTAACAGATCCTCGGCAGAGGCTGATCGGCTCGAAACTCCAAAAGGTACCGGCGCTGCGTAACTGTACGCCCGTTTCTCACGGCATCGTACCGGTGAAACCTTCTTGCAAGATCGCATAGTCATGAAGGTCCGCGTCGCCGTCGCCGTCGATGTCGCTGTTGATGCACTTGGGCAAAACGCTGCCGGGGCCGCCGCTGCAACGGACGAATCTCGCCAGGTCATTCAAATCCACATCGCCGTCGCGATCGACGTCGCCCGGGGGGATGGGCATGCACGTCTCGTCCGGCTCCCGACATAACTGGCCGTCACACGGAACGGATTCAACTTGACAGACGCCGCTTTCGCAGGTTTCAATTCCCGTACAGAACAGTCCGTCGTCGCAATCCGCGTCTGAATCGCAATGGTCGCAGGCGATATCAATGACACCAGCGCCCGCATCGGTTTCGCCCCAGCCGCCCACGCGAATCTTGAAGCAGTCGCCCACGCCGGCCTCAAACGTCACCAAAGAGCGGTACGCACCGGGCGGGGCGCCGGGGCAGCCGTCGTCGTTGCAAGCTAGTGCCGCCGTCACCGGGCACGTGCAGCCGTCGTAGACCACCAGATCAGTGTCGTAGCTCGATCCGCAAAGACTGACGGTGATCTGCCCGGTGCAGGTGGCCTGGTAGTCGAACCAGATGTCGTGATAGGTCTGACCGTCGAACTGGCATATATCGAAATGTGCCGGCCCGTCAGTTGTGGCATCAAAGGTGTAGAAGTTAGTTTGCCCGTCAAGAACCGGCTGTGAATCGGCACATGCATCGTTGAGCAGCGGTTCGAGCTGGCACACGGCGTCGCAGCCGTCCGACGTTAGCGTGTTTCCGTCGTCGCAGGCCTCGGTGTCGTCTAGGAACCCATCGCCGCACTGGGGTATGCGCAGACAGTTGTTATCGCACGAAACGCCGTCGGGTGGGTCGCAATCCTCGTCCATCTGAATCACGCCATCACCGCACGATCCTTGCAGGTCGGCACAGGTCACTTCGTCGTCGTGGGAGCGCAGGTTACGAGACCATCCGTGCCCAGCGATGGCGATCGATTCGCCGGAGCGCAGCACGACCCATTCCTCGTTCTCATGCCTGCCGAATGGGTTCGCCGGTCATCACCTGCGCGTGCATGCTCCGATTCGTTGCACCGAGGATACACCCGA
>JADFIX010000250.1 GCA_022566435.1 Planctomycetota bacterium | reverse complement strand
CAAACATCCCTCCACCCTCCGGTCCAAAACCGAGTTAGCCTATTTGCTGCTAACCCAGGGCAAGCGCGAGGAGGCGGAGACGCTGGTCCGGCCGACGCTCGAATTGCAGCGCACTCTCTTCGGACGGGAGGACCCCGACACGCTGGAATCGACGAACGTTTTGTCTCTTGTGCTTTGGAAGCAAGGCCAGAACGTGGAGGCCGAAGAGCTTGCCCGCCAGGCGCTCGACCTCCGAAGCGCTCTACTTGGGATGGAGGATCCCGACACACTGAAATCAATGGTCATTTTGAGCAACGTGCGTTTCGCACAGAAAGACTATCCGGAGGCCGAGAGTCTTCGTCGCCAAGCGATGGAGATTCAGCTCCGTATCCTTGGGGAAGCAGATCCCGCGACGCTGTATTCAATGAGTATTCTCGCTAACGCGCTCTTTGCTCAAGAGAATTATGCCGAGGCCGAGGAGCTCCACCGTCAAACGTTGCAAATCCAACGCCGGATCTTCGGAGAGGACCATCCTGTCATTCTGACCTCCATGCACAATCTGGGGTTGGCGCTTTGGTATCAACACCGGTTAACAGAAGCGGAGGAGTTTTACCGCCAATCGTGGGAAGGACGATGCCGCGTGCTGACCCCACAACACCCCCAAACCATCAAGACTCTAGATAATCTCGTGCTAGTGCTCGGCGACCAGGAGAAATGGGACGATGCCCGACCGCTTCTCAGGGAACTGATCGCGCACCGCAAGTGCGCTGCCGAAGACGCGAACGCAAGCCCCACTGCGATCAACGGCTACGCTCGGTTACTGTTGACCTGCTGGCCGGTTGATCTCCGTGATCCTGCGACGGCACTTCGCGAGGCTAAACGGGCGGTCCAGAAGGGCGGCGAGCAGAACCCATATCACCTGGACACGCTTTCACGAGCCTATGAACAGGCGGGGGACGTCGAGCTGGCCATCGTGGCCCAACAGAAGGTTCTCGAACTCGCGCCGCCAGGTGAATCTCTTTATCGAAAAAAGGTTGAGGAGCGTCTCGTCTCTCTCTACTGGGTGAGCGGCGACCTTGAAACGGCTGAGAAAATCTGCCGCGATCTACTGGCTCGGCGACACGGCGCGAATCTCGACAAGAGCCATCCGTTCATCGATAACGCGCTCGAGCTCTTGGGCAGAACTCTCATGAAACGGGGAAAGTTCGCTGACGCAGAGCCGATCTTTCGCGAGTGTCTCGAGATTCGGCGGGAGGCTCTCCCGGAAAGCGACTGGCGTATCCCCCACACGAAAAGCCTCCTTGGGGCATCACTTGCCGGGCAAGGAAGTTTCGAAGCCGCCGAACCGTTGATTATGGACGGCTATCACGAAATGGAACGCAGTTCGCACGTTCTAGCAGAGCATGTGCAAGAGGCACTCCTTCGTATCGTCGACCTCTATAAAGCCTGGGGCAAGCCGGGTAAAGCCGCCGAGTGGCGGGCGAAGTTGCCGAGGACCGATGAAGCCGAACCAGTGAAGCCGTAGCGAATCACACCCCTCAAATGCAGACGCGAGAGATTGGCGTGAGACCCCGATCACGGAGCGTGAGGCGCCAGATGTCCAGGTGCACACAAGAACGCCTTGCCGCCACCAATCCCAGTGTAACTCCCAATGTAGGTCTGACCGAAGCGCCACCGCAAAGTCAGAGGAGCGTAAACGTGAAGTGAACGTAAGGCGTTATGCCAACCGCAATAGCACGCGCAAAAAATCGCTCACAGAATCGGGCAGAGGTATGGTAAACCGAAGGTCGAGTGTTCGGGTGTCGCGACGGCTTTCGTTCGCCATTTCCCTTCAATCTTATGGTCCGTCGCGTCGGATTAAACGAGCGAACCCGAAAAAAAGGTTCGAACGCTGCCCGTTCGACCTCGGGTGCCAGACCCTTGACGAATCGTAACTCTTCAGCCGTCTGCAGTATCCGTGTCGGGTTGTGCCTCACGTTTATTCCGTACTCGTTGTCAGCGAAGGAGTTACAGTTTGACGCCTCGGACGGCCAAGTCACATGATCACATGGAGCGGAGGCGCTGGTGCATGGCTCCGATATGTCGGAGTTGCGAAGGAATCTCGGAGGCTCTTATTGCTTCCGGACGATCCCCAGTCGCTTCATCCGCGATTCGAGTGTCGTTGGTTTGAGCCCCAGGATTGCGATAGCGCCCCGTGCCCCGCGCACCTGCCAGTTGGCAAGTTCGAGCACACGTTGGATATGCTGGCGTTCCGACTCTTCAAGCGTGACCAGTGGCGAACCATCCGTTGCGACGGACGGCTTTGGTGCCCAATCCCCCAGCTTCAGATGCTCTCCTTTGGTGAGGATCACCCCACGTTCGATGACGTTTTCGAGTTCGCGCACATTGCCCTGCCAGGGATAGGCGATCAAAGCTTGCACGGTTGCGTTCGGAATCGTGTCGATCCGTTTCGCCATCTTTGTGGCGTACTTCATGGGCAGATGGCGGACCAGCGACGGGATGTCGCTGTTGCGGTCGCGCAGCGGCGGGAGCCGGATCGGGAAAATATTGAGTCGATCATAGAGGTCCGAGCGGAATCGCTCTTCCGCGACCGCCTTTGCTGGGTCCTGGTTGGTCGCCGCGACGATCCTGACATCGACCTTGAGCGTCTTGCTACCACCGACGCGCTCGAACTCACCTTCCTGCAGTACGCGGAGGAGCTTCGATTGCAACTCCAAGGGCAAGTTGCCGATTTCGTCCAAAAAAATGGTGCCACCGTCGGCTAGCTCGAAACGCCCAGCTTTCTGGGAGGTGGCGCCGGTGAACGCACCTTTCTCATGGCCAAACATCTCACTTTCGATCAGGCCAGCGGGCAAAGCGGCGCAGTTGACCGTCACCAGGACTTTGTTCTTGCGCCCGCTGAGGTTGTGGATCGCCCGTGCGATAAGCTCCTTTCCCGTACCCGTCTCGCCAGTTCGCCAGCCACCAGCCTCTGGCATGATCGAACCGAAATACTGCGACGTAATTGTGGATCGTTGGGAGAAGTTGAGTGGCGAAACAGCGGAGCGCGTGACCAATGCCTAGACCCGGACGACGACCAAAACCGACAGCCATTAAGAAGGCCGCAGGCAATCCCGGCAGGCGGCCGTTGAATGAGAACGAGCCGCAACCAGAAGATGGCGTGCGTTCCCCTTACGGCTTGAGTCCTCGAGCAAAATCGGCATGGCGTCGGCTTTCTCCGCAGCTAAAGAAGATGGGATGTTTGAAGCGGATCGACGCGGAGGCCTTGGCCCGGTACTGCACGCTGCTCGCCCGGTATTGGGAAGCCGAAAAGTTTATAGAAAAGCACGGCACGTCGTACCCCATTCGCGGTGAGAACGGGAAGGTCAAGTATCTCCAACAGGTGCCGCAAGTCGGCATGGCGAACAAACTGGCACCGTTGCTGGCCAAGCTGGAACAAGAGTTCGGCATGACGCCGAGCGCGCGGGCGGCTATCAGCTTGCCGCCTGGCGAGTCAGATGAGGAAAGCATCGAGGCATTCGCGGCACGGAAGCCGCGCCTCCTGGGGAGGGCGGGATGAACCGGATCGGCCACGGCGCGGCAATCGTGGAATCGCAAGCTGGCTGTCCGTGCGCCGGCCGCATTTTCCGCGTTTCAGTTACGGACAGAGCCGGGAGTGAGGTGCGATTGTGAGTTGGACGCAAATCACACCTCTGCCCCCCGTGATGACGATCGCAGAGGTTGCGAAGATCCTTCGATGTGAGGCGTCGACGGTCAAGAATTACGTGCATAGCCACGCACTCGTGGCGATCAAGATTGGTCGCGAACGCCGGTTTCGGGCTGACGATCTTCTCGAATTCCTTGCAGCGAGACCATCGACCGCCAAAACGGGAGGGTAAGCTTGAAACTTGCAATCTCATCGGAAACGGAGCAGTGTGGGGCGGCTGGGTTGTTCGTTCTTTGGCATATGCAAGACATCAACAAACGGTCGTGCAGGCGGTCCGGTATTCGCAAGACCCGGCGGCCATTCGACAAGTACGAACGGCTCAGTGCGTCCTGCGCGGCCCTCATCCACGGAGGTAGCTCATGTTGACGAACGTGGGGCTCTATCACGAGCCACAACGCAAGAGACCCTGGCTTGTCTGCTGGTGGGGGCCACCTGACCCCGACACCCATCGGCAGCGCAAGTCCACGAAGACGTTTCGCTACGTGCGAGACGCAAGGGTGTTTCAGGCCCAGAAGCGGTCAGAGTTGGCCAAGTCGGGCGGTGTCGACCGTAAGCAGTGTACGGTCGCGCTTCAGCAACTGATCGACGAGTTCAAGGCCGCCCGGTTGCCCAACCTTGGCCCGTCGACGAAGTCGGGCTACGAGAACACGCTCACTCAACTGATCGACCACTTCGGGCCGACCCGTGACATTCGGACAATCGAAGGGCGCCATTGCGAGACGTTCATGGCGAACCGTAAACGACAGAAGGGTGCAAGCAAGCCACTCGCCAGTTGGACGCGGGCACGGCATGTCATTAACGCCCGAGCCTTGATCAACGCTGGGATGGCCTGGGGCTATGTCGATCGCAACCCATTCAGCGCTCCGCGCGGTCGTGGCAGCTCGCCACTTCGGGTGAACGCAAAGTCTCGTCCATGGCCTCATGTGACCCCCGAGGAGTTCCGCCGGTTCTTGGCGGTCATACCCAACGCCCGTCAGCGTGCGGCCTATTGGTGCATGTTCGGTTGCGGGTTGAGGGCCGGTGAAGTTTACGGCCTGACGGCGGATTGTATCGACCTAGAACGACGGCGGATTCATGTCGTCAACCGGGCGGCGACCGAGGACGTGCCGCCGTTCACGATCAAGGCCGATGGTCAGGCGACCGAAAGCAAAGAGCGCCACCGTAGCGCCAGCGCAACGGATTCAGAAATACCCCATCTTCACGCAAAAAACCGCGTTTTCGGCATCGGGCTACAAAAACAAAATCAACACCGGAATTGTCGCACGATTTCCACGGAGTTGCCAGTGCCTGATCTAGGCCAAAGAAGTTTCTGAGACCTCGCCAGAATCGCCGCTCATCGGTCTCGCGAGGGACATTGTGCACTCGTTGCTGGACCCGAGGCGCGACGCGCGATTGGGCAAAACAAAGTCGTGATCAACGCATGGCTCCGGTCTAACTCAGCGGACCACAAGACCGAATTGCGACTCGCCGCCTGATCCGCCACGCATTACGAAAAGCAGGCTTCCGCCGCATACTGCAAGGCCGTTGATGCGCCGCACACTCTCGACAGAAACGACGCCCGTCGGTATCTTCCCTTTCGACTGATTCAGGATCAATCAAGCGTTCGAGTTTGAGGGAGATAGGAATCCGCGTATGACCCACAATTCACAGAACCCGCTAATCGTACAAGGCGACCATACCGTCCTTGTCGAGGTGGACAGCCCTCGGTACGAGGAAGCCCGCGACCATCTTGCGCGGTTCGCCGAGCTGGTGAAGTCTCCGGAGCACGTGCACACGTACCGCATCACGCCGCTGTCGATCTGGAACGCTTCGGCCGCAGGCCTATCCGCACAGCAGATTGCCTCGACGTTGAACGAGTACGCAAAGTACGACATCCCAGGCCACGTCCTGGCGGAGATCGACGACTTTGCGAGCCGGTACGGGCGGCTAAAACTCTACCAACGCGGCGAGATCCTTCGGGTCGACGCCGCGGATGCTCCGCTGGCTGAGGAGATCTGGCATAGTGAAGAGGTGCGCAAATATCTCGAACGGCGCGATGGGGCACTAGGCTTTCACGTCCTCCCGTTCAACCGGGGCCGCCTCAAACAGGCTCTTGTCAAGATCGGCTGGCCCATTGAAGACCTGGCCGGCTACGTGGATGGAGAAGCGCTCGATGTCGCAATGCGCGATGTTACCGGCGAAGGGCTGCCCTTTACGCTCCGGCCCTATCAGTGGGAAGCGGCCAACGTGTTCTACGCCGGCGGCGATGCCACCGGCGGGTCCGGCGTCATCACCCTCCCCTGTGGCGCGGGGAAGACAGTGGTTGGGATGGCTGTGATGGCCAGAGTCTGCGCCTCGACGCTAATTCTGGTGACGAATACAACGGCCGTGCGTCAATGGGTCCGCGAGATCCTTGACAAGACGAGTCTCTGCCCCGATCAGGTCGGGGAATACACGGGGCAGACCAAGGACATTCGTCCGGTCACCGTGAGCACGTATCAAATCCTCACGTATCGGCGGAGCAAGAGGGAGGAGTTCGTTCACTTCGGCCTCTTCGACAGCCGGAACTGGGGATTGATCATCTACGACGAAGTTCACCTGTTGCCCGCGCCGGTGTTTCAGTTCACGGCTGACATCCAGGCGCGCAGAAGGCTGGGGCTGACCGCGACCCTCGTGCGCGAGGACGGCCGAGAGGATGACGTCTTCGCCCTCATTGGTCCGAAGAAGTACGACGTTCCCTGGAAGGTCATGGAAAAACAGGG
>JADFIX010000249.1 GCA_022566435.1 Planctomycetota bacterium | reverse complement strand
CTAATCTCGCAAATCCGCTGTAGCGTCCCCGAAACCGTGGGTTTCGGGCGAATCTTCTTAGCGGTGTAGTGTTAGCGCGGGATGGTCTTCAATGTTGTCTTCGGCCTGGCTGCGATCCGGCGGACCGTATTCATTGGCGATGATCACTGTGTGCGTCGGGCCGGGCAGGCCATCGGCGTGTTTGCGATAGAAATCGGCATGCTTGACTTCCCAGACATTGGATCACGATGAGGTGAAATACTTTGTGGCGAATGTAGCGGCGGGCTCGGACATCGAGAAGCTCGCCTGGTTGTTGCATGTGGCGTTTTCACGTTTTCCGATCGAGCACTGTTTCCGTCAAGCCAAAAACGAACTCGGGATGGACCACTTCGAGGTGCGCGGCTGGCGATCAATTCACCGCCATATGTATGTCACCCAGTTGAGTCATCTGTTTTGCTCGCGGATGCGCCAAACGCTCAGAGAAAAAAAAGGCAGAGCACGAGGAACTCACCGTGGAACAGGTTCGCGACGCAGCTTCGGTCTGCTTGGCGGTGCTGTGCCTGCCCAAGCGAGCACGGTCCATTTTATACCGTCAGGCGTCCGACCGGATTGCGTATCACCAGCGGCGAAATCGATTGGCGCGGAAGTATCATCGAAAGCGGACCCTCAAACGCCTGGCCGCAAGCGGCGTCAAGATCGAAGAGTTGCCCTCGTGCCAACGGCATAGCCCATCACCAAGCGGCGCTGTAGTACTAAAACATATTCCACAAATGCTGATTCGTCACCTCGTGATGAAACATAACCTCCCCGCGTTTGACTCTGGTGCCCAGTTCCTTCGGGCAGCGGTCGGCCGACATCTGCTTCAATTCCACGTACTTGCCGTGACACACCTCGCCCAAAACTTCCGCCGCCAGACGGCTGGACTTGAAAAGGCGAATCGCGTCATAAATGTTGTCCGGCAAAAACCGCGTGCGAGCACGCTTGCCCTCCGCGTCGGCCGGGTCGGGTAGCGGGCCCTCCTGTCCGGCGCGAAGAAGCGAGTAGAGCAAGAGATACGGATTTGCGTCCGGCGAGACGGAGCGAAACTCGATACGCGACGTTCGCTCGTTGCCCAACGGTATCCGCACCATGGACGCCCGATTGACGGCCGACGCCTTGATCTGGTTCGGGGCCTCGAAGTTCGGGTCCAGGCGGCGATAAGCATTCACGCTGGGGTTCATCACCAGGCAAAAATCCACGGCGCTGTTGAGAACCCGGTCGACGAATTTCCAACCGAACTCAGAAAGTTTGCTCTCCCCGTCCGGGTCGTAGAACAGGTTCTTGCCTTTGCGATTGAGCGACATGTTGCAGTGCATGCCGTTGCCGTTCACCCCGGCCACCGGCTTGGGCAGGAAACAAGCCGTCAGCCCGAACCCGCTGGCCACCTGACGGCAAATCAGCTTGTAGAGCTGAATCTGATCGGCGGCGACCATGGCCTCGGAAAAACCGAAGTTCATCTCGAACTGCGAGGGCGCGACCTCGGGATGATCCTTTTCGTTCAAAAAGCCCATGGCCCGCTGGGCCTCCGCGGCCCGATCGATGAACTGACGCAACGGGTCCTGCGGCAATGAATGGTAGTAGCCGCCGGTGGAGATGTATTCGAACTCCCCCGTTTCATGATAGGTGCGCTCCGCATCCAGGCCCTTGAAAAGGAACCCTTCGATCTCGGGTGCCACATGCATGACAGTCCCGTCGGCACGGTACATCTCGTCCGTGTATCGGTGGAGTTTGGATCGAAAGTCGGCGGCGTACGGCGCGCCATCTTGCTCACTGACCTCACCGAAAACGACGATCTTGCCGGGCCCGAAGATGTCCGCCGGCAGCCAGTAAAATGCCGGCCAGTCGATCGAGAGCTTCAGGTCGGACTCACTGATCTCGGCGAACCCGCGAATCGACGAGCCGTCGAAAGTGAGGTTTTTCGCAGAGTGGAGAAGAAACTTCTTGTCGTAATCGAGCATGTGGAAGCGGCCTTCCAGGTCAGAAAAGCAAATGGTGACGGCCTTGATCCGTTTTTCGTCGGTCAGATACTTGCGCCGTTTTTCCTCGATGTTTCCGGGATCGACCCGCTCGATTCGCTCGCGTTTCGCCTCGAGATTGAGCTCCTCGAGCTCCTCGTAAGGGATTTCGAGAAACGTCCGTAGGTGGTTTCTTTCCATGGCCTTTCACTCCTCATCCTGCCATTACGGCTGAATCAGTTTATTCACAACTCATTGTTCTTTTATAATAGATCGCAAGCTAGGTCAACTAAAATAAGCCGAAATTATACTAATTTTGGTCGATCTTATTATAAACTGTGAAATGATGCCAGCTTTGTCGATCGTTGACAGAACCGCGCCAGCTGGTTAGCGTACCCTAAAGGGCGTTGTTGTCGGATTCGGGGCTGAAAGGCCCCCATTTTTTTGCGATGCCCTCTCGGTTCTTGGCGAGGGAACGTGCGAATATGAGTGGTGGCCAGATCGGAAACACCTGCGTCTTCGGCCTGAGTTGGGGCGATGAGGGCAAGGGTAAGATTGTCGACCTACTATCGTCGCACTTCGGCCTCGTCGTCCGATTCAACGGCGGTGCCAATGCCGGGCATACCGTCTGCGTCGACAACGAAAAATACGCCCTTCATTTGCTACCGGCAGGTGTCTTGCATGAACATACGGTCGGTGTCATCGGCCCCGGCGTGGTCGTCGATCCGCTCGGGTTAATCGAAGAGATTGACGAATTGGCGTCGCGCGGAATCAACGTCGAAAAGAAACTCAAAATCAGCGAACGCGCCCACCTGGTCATGGCCTACCATAAGATTGAAGACCGACTCAGCGAACAGGCGTCCGGCAGCGGTAGTCGGATCGGCACCACGGCTCGCGGCATCGGTCCATGCTACGCGGACAAGATGAAACGGACGACGGCCGTTCGCTTTATTGATTTGCTGCATGATGACGATTTATCCGGTCGCATACGACGGATCGTCGCGGCGAAGAAGGCGTCTTTTCAGGCCTTGTATGGTGATGACGACGGTCTCGACGCGGACGCCGTCCTCGCGGATATCGACGTGGGACGAACCCGCTTAAGCGACTTGATTACCGACACGACCGAACTACTGCACGGTGCCATCCAATCGGATCAACAGATTCTTTTCGAGGGTGCAAACGGGCTTCTGTTGGACATCGACCATGGGACGTATCCGTACGTCACTTCCAGCTCGACCGGCCCACACGGGATCGGGGCCGGTGCGGGCGTGCCCGCGTCGGTGTTGAAACATCGAATCGGTGTCGTCAAGGCATATTCCACCCGAGTCGGCGCCGGACCGTTTGTCTCGGAACTGGCGGACGAGACCGGCGACCGCATTCGAGAGGCCGGTCATGAATACGGTACGACGACCGGGCGACCCCGACGGTGCGGTTGGTTCGACGCGGTATCGATTCGCTATGCCGCCCAGGTCAGCGACGCGACGCATGTGGCGCTGATGCACCTCGATACGCTAAGCGGTTTCGCGGAGGTCGGTCTATGCACCGCCTACCGTATCGGCAATCAGACGGTGCAATCGTTTCCCGCTTGCACGAGTCTGCTGGAACAGGCCGAACCGATCGTGGAGATGCTTCCCGGTTGGAACGGGGACCTGCGGTCGATCCGATCCTTCGACGCCCTGCCCGAAAGCGCCAGGGCTTATGTTCAGCGAATTGAATCCGTGGTCGGCGTTCCCGTGTCCATTATCGGCGTGGGTCCCGACCGTTCACAAACTCTCGTGCGCGATCCGCTGCGCAACGTCCTTCCGGTCCCCGAAACGTCGACCGTATAGTGCCACTCATGGATAAGCCGACTCTTGATCCCGAGCAAGTTCTGGGTCTGAAAAGCGAACAGCTACCGCGGCACATCGCCATTATTATGGACGGGAACGGTCGATGGGCGGCGAAACGCGAGCAAGCCCGTATCTTCGGACATGAACAGGGTGCCAAGACCGTCCGCACCATCGTGACCCACTGCGCGCAACTCGGTATCGAAACGCTCACACTCTACAGCTTCAGTACGGAAAACTGGAAGCGCCCCCAACACGAAGTGGATTTCCTGATGAGTCTGTACGTGAAGTACATGATCGCCGAACGCGAAACCATCATGGCCAACAACGTCCGCTTCCGGCACATTGGGCGACGCGAAGGGCTTCCCGAATCGGTGGTCGAGGAGATGGTTCAGACCATCCGAGAGAGCCGCGGGAATACCGGCCTGACACTCTGCCTGGCACTCAACTACGGTTCGCGCGAAGAAATCACGGACGCTGTGCGTGAGATCGCCTGCGACGTGAAAGCTGGACGGCTCGATCCCGCCGACATCAACGAGCAATTGATCGATCAATCACTCTATACCGCTGGATTGCCCGACCCGGATCTCCTCATCCGAACCGCCAACGAACGACGGGTCAGCAACTTTCTGCTGTGGCAGATCAGCTACGCGGAAATCCATATCTGCCCGACGCTTTGGCCGGATTTCGGCGTCGAGGATTTGAACGCCGCAATTAAGGACTACGCCGGGCGAGAACGTCGTTTCGGCACCGTGACCACTTCGGCCGGTGAGACGAACGACTAGTGTACCACGGTTACGGTACTAATGCTCAGGAAGCGTCGCCTTTACGTTCCCTATCCGGTCGCCCTTCACGCGCCCTACTCGGTTGCGTTCAGTACGGCGAGCGTGAGCGACCCGCCTCTTGCGGCATCTCACTTGCTCAAACAGCCCGGCCCCGCCAGAATACAAACGCACCGTCACCGGTATCTTGGAGATTCCGCGCAAATCGGGATGTGTGCCACCCGGACAGCCGATTGTTACGAAGATGGAATCAGAATCGAGAGAGGTCGTAGAATGGGATTACTTGAAGGGCGCCGAGGGCTTATCTTCGGCATTGCCAACGATCGCAGCATCGCGTGTTACGTGGCCGAAAGTTTCCGCGCGGAGGGGGCCGAATGCGGCTATCCCTGCCTTCCTGGCGAGAAAAACGAGCGCCGCGCCCGAAAGGCCCTCGAAGGCATCGCGATCACGGACCCCTGGTTGTTGCCTTGTGACGTTTCGTCGGACGAGGATATCGATCGCGCGTTCGAGCAGGTCCGTGCTCGGTTTGATTCTATCGACTTTGTCGTTCACTCTTTGGCATACGCCGATCGGGCATTCTTAAAGCCCGGCAAGTTCGTGCATACCCCGCGGGATGTCTTCGCGCAGGCGTTGGACATTTCCGCCTATTCGTTGGTGGCCATCGCACAACGAGCGAAAGATATGATGCCGAAGGGCGGTTCGATTCTGGCCATGAGCTATTACGGTTCGCAAAAGGCGGTACCCGGTTACAACGTCATGGGCGTGGCGAAAGCGGCACTGGAAGCATGCACGCGCTATCTTTCGCTCGAACTTGGCGAGTTCGGCATTCGGGTCAATTCGATCAGCGCCGGTCCCTTGCGTACGCTCTCGTCCATGGCCGTCGGGGGAATCGACGAGATCTTCGACTGGGTCGCCCGCAAGGCGCCTCTTCGCCGCAATATTGATGCGGGCGAGGTCGGCAAGACGGCGGTCTATTTGGTCAGCGACCTCTCGACCGGCGTCACTGGCGAGAATCACTTCGTCGATGCGGGGTACAACATCGTAGGGCTATAGTGTACCGCCAAGATTGATTCTGCAGGTTTGCCGGCGGGCCGCCCCCTAATAACGGTCGAGGGCCTTCAGTACGGCGAGCGTGAGCGACCCGCCTCTTCGTCAACCCGCATAGTTGAGGTTGGCGATACACTAATACGATCCCACGATCTACGGACACTGCGTCAAATCGGGACCGCCTTGACCTTCGTTGTACGCGAAGCCCTGGAAACCCCTGATAATCGAGAATACGTCATTGATATTGACGAGCAGATTTATCTGGGTTCCGTTCAGGTTCGGTTCCATATCCGTCACGGACACATGGGTCGCGTTAACGGCGTTGGGGTCCTGGAACGTCTTGATGGCCGCCAGGAAGTCGTCCGCGTTCGTCGTCCCGTTGGGCGCCGTCCATACATTCGGCGGAACGCCCGTGGGCCCGGTGAAGTTACCCACGCAGTCGCCGTGCCATTTATCACCCGGCTTGGCCTGGGTGGCGGCTGCTAGCGGTGGATCGGACTCCGTGCTTCCGTCCACGACGACGATGTCGTAGGTCGACGTCGGGATGATCGGGCAACCGGTCAGGTGAAGCGTCGGACAGGCATCCCAATTCGGCGGCACCGCGGGTGGAGTCGAACCGACGACGGCGATGCAATCCGCATCGGGCGCATTCGCCCACCACTGCGAATCGACGGCCGTCACGCCGTCGACCAGGGTGGTCGAAAGCGTCAGTCGGATGTCGAGGTTCTTACCCTCGTTGACGCCAAACACGCCTCGCGGATCGATCGAGATGTATCGATTCTTCAAGACGTCGTGCGGCGAG
>JADFIX010000248.1 GCA_022566435.1 Planctomycetota bacterium | reverse complement strand
GGGACGCCGAAGCTCGGCTCCACGGCGCTCTCCACGCGCAGGCCGTTCTGCTGCAGGGCATCGAGGTGCGCGCCGCGGGCGACGACTGTCACGCGGTGCCCACCGCGCGCAAGCAGCGCGCCGAAGTAGCCGCCGACTCCTCCGGCTCCCATCACCAGGACGTTCATGGGTCCTCCTGGCGGGCGTCTGTGCCCAATCCTATCGCTTCGGCCTCGAATGGCGGGCTCTGGGGAGGGGGCGTCTGCGGCCGGCGACTGGCAGCCGGAAGGTTGGGTGCGAGGAGTCGCGCCTTAAACGTGCAAGATCGCAGAGGGGGGTGATGCGGGAACGGCCGCGTGCTCTCGCGGCGGGGGGTCGCGCAGCTCGGCCCGCGTGACGTAGTTGTACGTGATGATACCGATGATCGTCAGTGCGACCACCGCGGCGATCGCGCCCGCCACGATGAGCGTTCTGTACACGAGCTGGGCGTTTGGTGGTTCGGCGCTTGGGCTGGACATGGCGTTGGCGTTACACGGGCTTGCGGCGCGGTGAGTGTAGCGCCGGGCACCGCCTTGAGCAAGACAGTGCGAGCCCGCGGCCGTGGGGCAGCCCGGCTGCCGACCTCCGCTTGGACACGCCTCGGCGGTCCCAGAATCCGGGGACTCGCGGTACTCAACCGCCTCCCGCGCGGCGACTCGGCGGCCTAGAGTGGGTCTGAAGCTGCGGGATGGGGCACGGGATGCCGTTCGATTTCCTGACCGACGACCCGTTCGTCCGACGCATCGTCGCTGGGGGCCTCCTGGCGGGATTCGTCGTCCTTTCGGCCGCCCTGTTCGTTGGCGTGCGGATCGTTGCCGACCGCCTGGGGCGTGGCGGCGCGCGCAGGCTTGCTCCCGATGTGGTGCGGGCGATCGGCAGACCCGGCGCGTTGCTCGTCGGCGCGGGTGGAATCTTCCTCGCGCTCCTCGTCCTCCCCGATGCCGCCGGCCAGCGGGCTGACATCGCCCGGGTCTGGGCCGTCGTCGCCATCGCTCTGATCGGCCAGGGCGCGGTCAACGTGACCCGTGCCACCATCGGCTGGTACCTGGTCAACGTAGCGCCCCGAACGGCAACGCAGTTCGACGACAGGATGCTGCCGCTCATCCGGCGCATGCTGGTCGTTGCGATCTATGGCGTCGCGCTGCTGTTCATACTCAACGCCCTGGGGCTGTCCATCAGTCCGATACTCGGCGGTTTGGGGATCACCGGTCTCGCCGTCGCGCTGGCCATGCAGCCCACGCTCGGCAACTTCTTCGCCGGCACGTACGTCCTGTCGGAAGGCGCGATCGGCGTGGGCGACTACATCGAGCTCGATACGGGAGTGGCCGGCTACGTCGTCGACGTCGGGTGGCGAAGCACGAAGGTGCGCACGTGGCACAACAACCTCGTCATCATTCCCAACTCGGTGATGGCTGACCACGTGATCACCAACTACAGTGCGCCGACTCATGCCATCAACATCATGGTCACGTGTGGCGTCAGCTACTCCAGCGACCTCGATCACGTGGAGCGTGTCGCCCTGGAGGTGGCCCAGGAGGTCATCGACGAGGTGCCCGCTTCGGTGAAGAGCATCCAGCCCTATTTCGGGTTCGACGGATTCGGGGACTCGAACGTGAATTTCTGGATCTTCTTGCAGGCGGAGGACCGGTGGGGCAGCTTCGTCGTCAAGAACCAGCTCATCAAGCGGCTCCACGCCCGGTTCGCCGCCGAGGGCATCGAGATCAACTACCCCGTCCGTAAGCTCGTCTACGACGCGAGCGCACCGCCCCCTCTTCGGGAGCAAGCCGCCCAGTGAGTTTGCCTCCCGACCTGCTGGAGCACCTCGAAGCGCTGCAGCGGCTGGTCCCCATCCGCCCGATGGGACTCTTCGTCGACATCGACGGCACCATCGCGCCCATCATGGCGGACCCCGCCGCGGTCACCGTCAGCGACGAGGTGCGCGATGCGCTGGCTGCGCTCGCCGCGCACATGACCGTCGTCGCGCTCACGGGCCGGGACGTGGCATCGGCCCGAAGGTTCGTCGGCCTCGACGAGGTGGTCTACGCCGGCAACCACGGGACCGAGTGGCTCGAGGAAGGGCGGACCAGCGTGCTTCCGGAGGTCCAGTCCTACGTCCCCTCCATGCACGCGCTAGCCGAAACCGCCAAGCGCCGCCTGTCCGCCTTGGAGGGGCTATACATCGAGGACAAGGGCCCTACCGTCTCGCTGCACTACCGCGGAACGCACGACCCTTCGGCGGCACGCGACGAGATCCTCGCGGTGCTCGGGCAGGCCGGCGAGGCGCGCGGCCTCGCCATCTCCGAAGGGAAGATGGTGATCGAGGTGCGGCCTCCGGTGCTGGTGGACAAGGGCACCGCGCTCACGCGCATGGTCCGGCGCCGGGGGCTCAAGACCGATGATCAGATTTCGCAGCATGAGCACGAGCTTTTCGATGCCAGAAAGTTCATTCCATTTTTTCAGCAAACGCCGAATCAGTGCTCGTTCGTCCGTGATGATGTTGTCAACACCCATCTCGATCATCGAGAGTAAGTTGCTGGGATCGTTGACCGTCCAGACATGGACCTCGCCACCACGTCGCTGCTCGGCTTTGACCAATTCGGGAGTTGCTTCAGCCGCGCTGATACTCAGGAAGTCCGCCTCCATGCTGGACAGGTTGCCAATAGCCCTAAATACAATGAAACCTGTGGTGAGTTCCGGGAAGGACTGTTTGATCTCCTTCAATGCTTTAAGTTTCAGCGAACTGATCACACATTGCGAGGTGAAATTGTTGCGGCGGACGATCTGGCCAACCTTCGAGGCTAGTTCAGGATCGGCCCAGGTGTACTTCACCTCGATATTTAGCTTCATGCGACCGCGACACAGATCGATTGCTTCTTGGAGAGTGGGGATGCGTTCACTGCTGAACTTCGGATCGAACGAACTGCCAACGTCAATGTCTTTGAGCTGCGCGTAGTTGGTTTCGTTCAGCCGCTTGTTGACCGACGCAACCCGCATCAGATCCGCATCGTGTAGCAACACGACAACCCCGTAGGCGGTGGTTTGCACGTCGATCTCGGCGTAGTCGGCCCCTTCCGCAATGGCCTGCTTTAGCGCGCTCAAAGTGTTTTCGGGCGCTCGCCGTTTGTTTCCCCGGTGTCCCGTGATCTCGATCGTCCGATCGATATTGATACGTTCGACAAACGCAGTTCCGGACGCAATGCCCGTGACGATCAACACGGCGCACGCGACCAGCAAGCCGGCTCTCCTCAATCCGATAGGCAGCGGCCGGGACGCCGACGGTTCTGTTTCACTCTGTAATTGCCCCAGTTCGGTTGTATCGAGGTAGGCGCGGGCCATCAGCACCACGTGCATGATCTTGCCGATCACGAACCACGCGAGACTGACGAACATGACCAGAACAAGTGTTCCGATCACGACGGGGATCAGTACAGCCAATGTTGTGCTGTCCTCTACCAGCCATGCTGCCACGGCACCGATCAGCCAGGTCATTACCCAGGATGCAAATACAGCGACGAGCCAACTGATTGCCAGCGGGCCGGCGAGTTCCCAGAACCGGCCGCGCGTCTGTTGCCGACTTTTTCTCAATGCCTCGCGCGGCGAAGCTTTTTCGAAGATTAGAATCGGAATCGACAGCATCCATCGGATATAGAGCCAAGTGGTCAGGCTCAGGTAGACCAAGCCGAGCGAGCTCACGATGGCAATCGCGATCCACCAATTTTTCGGTTGCACCTTGAGATAGTAATAGAATTCAAAATCTGTCAGCAGCAGCCAATAAGTCAGACCGACTCCGCAGCCAAACGGGATTGCTACCAGCAAGTAAACTACCGCCTGCCGGAGACCTAAATTCAGAAGTGCCGGCATGTGTTTAACATTTTCCCACAAGACACGGCTGACGGAGACCTTCGTTCCGTGGCTGGCGTCGGCCACGATCATCAGCATGGCCGCTTGCTCGGCGAACCAAAACATGAGGGCGAAGCCGACACTGAGCAAGACGAAGATAACGCCGGGAAGTGAGAACACGAATGTCAGCAGGTCGTTGTCCGTGACAGCAATCTGACCACTTTGCGCGACCAGCCGATTGAGTAGCCAACCGCACGCCGGCACCAAAGACGAGACGAAGATCAACGTCGACCAGAATTCGAATGCTAGAGCTGGCCTAAAAACACCTCGCACTTGTCCACTCGCCCAGCGGAATCGCGCCCAAATCGCCATCGATTCTCCTGTCGCTCGCCTATTGCGCGTCAAGTAGGATTTCGCTCACCGAGCGGTCAATGTCCTCGGTGATACGCGCGCTTCTTTGGCATTCACTGGACGCGGCTTTACCTGGTTCGAAGCGCGTCTTCAAAGTCCCTTCTCCCCTTTAGGTAGAATGTTAGGATGTGGGGCGAGGGGGCAACCCTCGCCCGCTGCGGGAGAGGGAGCTGTTTGAAAACACCCTCATGTCAGTGACAGGGATAGATCTTAGCGACGACGGTTGATCGGAGCCAGACGATGGAGCGAGTCTGATTTACCAAGTCGCTGAGCGATAAAATCGACACGCAATGTGAGGAGAGATGATTCCATTAACAAAGGATCCTGCATCGTTACTGCGGCTGCACGATTTTTCCATCGGCTTGACAGAGGCTGACGTCAATGAAATCGCCAAGCGAGCCACGGTCGTCAGACTGGAGGAAGACACCGTACTGAAGCAACACGACGATCCAACCGATGCACTTTACTTAGTCGTCGCAGGCCGCCTTCGGACTACAGTGGCTGGCCCTGGCGGAACGGATGGAGTTGTGCAACTTGTTGGACCCGGTGATCAGTTCGGTTTCTTGGCGCTTTTCATGGCGCAGCCGATAGACGTCGCCGTCATCGCTGACGAAAGATCTGTACTCTTGCGCTTGGAGGAGGATGATGCGCGAGAAATGCTCGACGACATTCCGTTATTCCGGGCGAACGTGCTCAGAAGTTTGGGACTAACCATCAGGCAAATGGTCGAGCCTAGGCGTGAGGCGAAAAAACGACGAATCATATCCATCGTCAGCGTGGGAAATCACTCGCATTCTCTCGCACCGGCGCTCGTCGATCGATTGGTCGAGAAAGGCGAGCAGGTCCGTGTCTTGACGGATGGCAGTCCGTTTCGCTTCAAGGAATCTCATCGCCCTAAGTCTTTGGCAACGGGTGATGAAAAGCGTATAAATCGTGCGGCATTGATTGACGAGTTGAAGGATTCTGTCGGAGCGGAGCGTGTGGTTCTCTGTGTCAATATCAGCTCAGTTGCCGATGTCTTGCCGAACCTCTTCCAGTTTTCCGACCAAGTGTACTTCGTTACCGAAACGAACTACTCGAACCAGTCGTTGCGTGTCATTCAAGATTGCGTCGAGACCGCCCCCGCCTGGCGCGAGAATACCTTTTTGGTTTGGCTGTTGCGTGAGCAAGAACAGGTCGCACCCTATGTTCCAGATCTCCATCAGTTTACCAAGCGCGACTTCAAAGTTACGATCGACGGCAACTCGTACGATTCACCCCGTTTCAAACTGAATACGATCGACCGAATTGTCAGGCACCTGCGTGGAATTCAAATCGGGTTGGCACTGGGAGGCGGGGCCGCCCGCGGAATGGCACACCTGGGAGTGTTGCGTGCCTTTGATGCTGCCGGAATCGAGTTCGACATGATGGCCGGCACAAGTTCCGGTGCCATGACCGGAATCATCTACAGTGGCAGTCTCGATGCGGACCGCGCCGTGAAAGATTTTGCCCACGTACTTACGCCCGGACGGTGGTATAGGATACTACCCAAAGGTGACGGTTGGTTCCTACTTAGGAAATACCGCACGAAGGCGTGGGATAGGATGTTGAGAACTCAACTTCATGACTGGCGGTTGGAACAATTGCGAATTCCGTTTTCGGCCGTGGCGGTTGACTTAGTGCAAGGCAAGCAAGTGATACTTGATCGCGGAGATTGCGTGCAGTCGATTTTAGCGAGCATCAATTTGCCAGTCTTGTCACCGCCAATTTGCCAAGACGGGATGGTACTGGTCGATGGCAGTCTGCTGAACACGTTGCCGGCCGATGTGCTCATCAATCAAGGCGCGACATTTGTCGTAGCTGTAAGTGTCTCCTCAAAGATGAGAGCGGAATTCGTCAGCAATCGGCCTGACACTCCGACAGAGAAGATGAAGGTTCCGTCGATCCGGCAAACACTCTTGAGATGGCTCGCAGTGCAAGACCAGAACATGCAGGCGGTGGGCCAAAGATCAGCGGACTTTGTGATCGAACCAGACGTCTCGATGATCGATCCCACAGATTTCAAGAATACGAAGAAGATTGCGGCGATTGGAGAAGAGGATATTTGTTGGCTTACCTTCCGCCGACGCACGCAAGACAATATTCGAGAAGCTCGTGGGGGATAGAGTGTCGGAGGATGTAGAAATG
>JADFIX010000247.1 GCA_022566435.1 Planctomycetota bacterium | reverse complement strand
ACCCCGCCGAGCACGAATTTGTTTTCGTCCACCGCGACCAAGAACGTCTCATGGGCGACAACCCCCCCGCCAATGCCGCCCACATAGAAGACTCGATGCAGGGTATCGACTTCTCGCGAGTTGGCGACGGGTCTGATACGAAACTCACGCCGCTTGCGATCGGTGTGAGTGGTCACCAACTCGGCATTCGCGATTCCCACTTCGGAAGTGGGAACGAGCTCCGCTTTTTCTTCTACGTCCAAGTGAGGGTATGCCGCACGGGCAAGAAAGTACTGATGATCGCTCGAAGGTAGGCGTTCCTGCAAGTCGACATAAAGGCGGCCCAACACTTCGCGAATGCCGGCGCCCTCTCGTAACCGACGGATGGCCTGGTCGATGGTGGCTCGCCCCTCGGCAGGACTGTCCGCCAAGACGGTCTCCGCATAAAGCCTCAAACGGGACCCGGGGAATCTTCGTGCGGCGGCGTCGATCTTGTAGTTCTTCTGCAATTCGCGAAGTTGTGCCGCGCGGGCCTGGACGTCCGCCCCCGGCACCTCCCGCGCCCAGGTCTTGTATCGCCTGATGGCGAAATGTAGCGTGCGAGGCATGTAACCGTCTCGCTTGAGACGACCCAGGTAACTCTTCATTCGCTGCCCCAGCTGTGACACTTCCTCTGCAGGCGAAGAGACACCCTCGATCTCACGCAACGCGTTTTCCAGAAAAGCTGAACCGTCGCGCAATCCGTTGGCTTCCACGACGGCTGCGAACAGCCATTCTTCGTCACTGGTCCCACCGACAGTCGGAAAATGGAACCGCACACGATCGAGAAACGCTCCCTTAAGCCGCAAGATCAGATCCAGCGTCCCTTCGAAGCGACGCCAACCCGATGTCGTAATGATGCGCGTGCGGGCCTGGAAATCGTCCAGGGGTACGGCGATGTCCTGGGCCACCGCGCCGGTCAGTACCCATCGTCCTTCACTGCGCCTACAAAACTCGAATGCCGCCGCCAGAGTGGACCACGCCAGGTGCCGCCATGCGTTTTTCAACCGCTGACCGACGTCCCGATCCGTGTGCTCGTGCATGTGTTTGAGAAGCGCTTCGACCGACTCGCCCGGAATATGCTCCACCGTCGCCAGACCCTGCCCCGGCCAGTACCCACCGACTTGCGGCGTCAGCGGGGTCTCACCAGGCCCCCCCGCGGCCACGCATGACAGCCGCAGATCGGTCAGGAATTCATCGACGGTTGCCGTACCTCTGACATGAATGTTGAAGTCGCATCGTTCGCCGTTTCGAAGTCGAATACCGACGTGATAGACGCTGTTTCCGAAGCGCGTACTGACGAGCGTGATCCAAATACTGTCGCTCGCAAGATCGGACAGATCGATCCGGCGCTTTCGGTGAAGAAGGTAGACGGCCTCTCGCACGAGCTCGGTATGTTGAATCGCTTCACCGAGTCTGCCCAATTCCGCGGCATCGATGCCGTCTTCGAACCGTAACGTCTCACCCCAGGTGTACCGTCTACGCGTGTTCGGATCGATCGCCTCGGCTTGCTTGGATCCCAAGCGATCCCGCAGTGAGGAGGCAAGACGATTCGTCAGTCGATCGGCGAGTGCATGGATCGTGTTCGTCACGGGTGCCAGCCGCCAAGCCGCCAGCTCTCGTCGCACCGGTAGATGAAAGTCCTCGTTCTGTTCGGCGATCGCCACGAGGGCTGTCAATAGCGTTTCGACAGAGCGAATCGCCTGCGCCGAGCCTCCTTGGGCGACGCTTCGCCGTAGCGACGCGAACGAGCGCGTCAATTGGTACCAATGACGGGCCTTCACACCGGTCGACGCAATACGGCGACACGCCTCTTCGCTTAGAAAGGCCAGTCGCGATCCACAATAGACTGAGGCCGTTCGCCCAAAGGAACTCGCCGACTGATGGTCATAGAGGGCGACGAAGGCTCGGCTCCGTACGACGGCATCCGCATGATTCGCCGCGTGCTGCAGATGTGACTCCGCCAGTTCCTGATAATGGATGCGACCCGTCGTGAGCGCGTTGGAAAGCGAGTCCACGGCGCGATTGGCCTCTTTTTTTGCCGCGCTGGACAAGATGACGGCCGCGGCATGAATGGACAGCAGATTCGGCGCAGTTCGACGAGGAGCGGCCAATCGGGCTTTCCATTTGTCGACGGGTACATCGGGCCGCCCGGCAAGTACCATTTGGCTGGGAATTGCCCGGTCTTTCCCCGATAGCGACCAAAGTAGGATGCTCTCCCCGGTGAGATACGTCAGTTCGGCGTTGCCGACCCACAGGTGTGGCATCCGCAGCCAATTGTCCAAGTCGATCGATTCTTCGACGGCGTCGTAGCAACAATTGCCAATCCACACGCGATCCGCCACGGTGGGGTCGCGCGCAATCCGCAGCTTCTTGCCGATCGAGCGGAACACAATTCCCTTGTCGTCGGATTGAGTTCCGCTTGCCGTCACACCCAGATGTTGGAGGAAGGAGATGGGAATCTTGACCCGAAGACCGTCCGCCATCCGTTCGATACTGGATGACTTGTACATCGGCTCGATGACATCGGCGAAGTGCCGTTCGACCACGGCGCGGCAGAACGATTCCTTTGATGTCAATTCGCCCAGCGCCGCAGAAAACTCCCGATCGATCAGGGTGAATCTGACGACACGCTCGAACGGCGCCAGGAAGCGATTGCAGGAGGCGACGAGACCCCGGAAGTATTCCCGCTTGTCGGCTTCGGGCATCTGATCGAATGCGATCTCTTTATATTCGACGTTTGGACGAATCAAAAGCGTCACATAATCGCGTCCGTCACCCACGGCGAACACACGCGATACTTCCGGGAAGTCGGCGAACAGCGACTCGACACGCTGTGGCGCGATGGTCCGCCCGCCGCTACTCTTGTAGATGTCCTTTTTACGATCCACGTGCCGAAAGCACCCAGTGGCATCGAGGCTCAAAATGTCGCCGGTACAAAACCAGCCGTCCCGAAAGGCCACGGCGTCGTCCTCCGGATTCGCGTAACCCTCGGAGACGTAGGGGCCGCGTAGTAGCAGCTCGCCATCCTCGTCCAGCTTGCATTCGATCCCCGGCAGGGCTTTCCCTATGGAATCCTCGGCATACTTTTTGGGGATTGACATCGTGATGCCACCCGTCGCTTCCGTCATGCCGTACCCACTCAGAAGATCGATTCCGTGAGATTGAAAGAATTTGAAGATCGACGGATCGAGCCGACCGGCCGCACTCAATCCCCACGCCAGTCGTCCGCCAGTCAACCGGCTCAGCTCGCGCCGAACGTCTTCGTGTCGTTCGACGGAATCATCCGCACCTACGATATGCCGGTAGAGGTCGCTCCACTTCTTGGGTACGCTGATCAACGCGGTCGGACGAAAGCGATGCATGTGTCGCAAGAGCGTTTCAGTCGACGCATTTTCCGCGAAGATATAGGTCGCCGCCAGATGTACCGCGGCAAGCATCTCCAGGTAGCGACCGAACGTGTGATACAACGGCAGATAGCAGAGAAAAACCTCATCCTCATCGATTTCGGGCAGCGCCGCAGCCCGGGCGTAGCGTTTGGAAACTATGTTCAAGTGCGAAAACTTGATCCCCTTCGGCATGCCCGTCGTCCCCGACGTGTACATCGTGGTCGCCGTATCCCGCGAACGCACTTTCGCGAGGCGACGATCCAACTCCTCCGCAGGAACATCTTCGCCGCGCTTCTTCAGATCCGCCAGCGTCATCACGTCGTCCTCGGCCGTATCGTGATGCGAATCGAGCGTGATAATCCATTCGAGCGAATCAAGCTTCGCCATCGCAGCCTTGGCGTGGCCGAATTGCGCGGTGCCCGCCACGACAAGAATCCGGGCGCGACTTTCGAAGAGAATGTGTACCAGTTGTGATTCGACAACGTTGGCCGGCACCATGGTATTGAATATGCCGTTCGTCAAACAAGCCAAGTCGACCAGCGCGCCTTCCACTCGATTGGGTGAGAAGATCGCCACCCGCGGATCATCGCCGATCAGGGCGATGATACCTCTGGCGATCGCCTGCGATTCCTGCAACACCTGGGTCCATGTGAAGTCAATGACCTGCTCGCCCTGCGGAACCCTGAAGAGTATCTTGTCGCCATGGGATGCAGCGCGCTGCCGGAACATTCGTCCGGTGGTGAAGTGGCTTTCCTCTATCAACCGGCAGATTCGATCGATCCACTGCCCGCCGGCGGTGTCTCTGTCCGCGGGATAGGCGGCCCGACGAATGGTCTTGAGCCTGGCGAGATCGATAAAATCGTGAACGACTCGTTCGAACGCTTCTCGCGCCCCGGTGTCGGGCTCGGCGTCGGCCTCGGTATCGACCGACTTGGACTCTAACGTATCGAGAAGTGCATCCGCCGCCTGAACGAGTTCATTCACTTTCACCGCGCCCGCACATTGACGCCGTGCCTCGTCGACGAGCCGGCGGACCGCGTCAATCCGGTCAGCCGAGGCGGACGCGCTGCGCACCGCGGCGATGAATGTACCGAGGCTGCGTCCCGGTGAAACGGCCGTCGAGTCGGAGGTTCGGCTTGCCATGATATGCAATTCTCATCTTGCCGTGCCCCGCAAGCAAGCGGCCAGGCAAGAAACCGCTCAAAGGCCGCCAGACACTTACAGGTGCCCCATCCTTTTCTACTGAAAAGGGTGGGGGACGCCCACGGTTGCCAGCGCACCACCCGATCGCCTTCTTCAGCTCTTCTCTTCCGCCCCGCCCTTCACATCCCGTGTCGCAAGCGAACCATCCGCCCGCTGTTGCAATTGCTCGATTTTATGCTCGGCCTTACCCAGCACATCGCGGCAATGCTGAACCAGCTTCATCCCCTCTTCGTACTTGGTAATCGAATCTTCCAGCCCGATCTCGCCCTGTTCGATCTGCCTGGTCAGCTCTTCCAACTGCTCGAGCGCCTCTTCAAATGTCCGTTTCTTCTTAGCCATGGTCAGTCGAACAGCTCCAATTGTTTGAGATTCACCACGTCGGCTTCAAACTCACCGTCCGCCAGCTCGGTCACGATACGCTGCCGGTCATCGACATCGCGAACCGACCGCACCACGCGCCGCCCTTTCTTCGACCTGGTAATTGAGAACCCACGGCCGAGCACACTCCGGTAACTCATCGCGGTCAGCAGGTCCTCGCCACGTCGTAGGCTCTCGTGCCACACGGTCATCTTATGGCGCATGGCGATCGGAAGCACGTCCGCCGCCGCGCGGACTTTTTCCCTGCCCAATCGGACCTGGTGCGCCGGTGAGACGCGTTCGAGGCGGCGCTCGATATTGTTCTGCCTGTTGCGTGTAACACTCATTCGCTGAAGGGTGGCCGAGTGTAGACGCTGCTGCATGTCGTGCAGGCGGGTGGATGATCGCAGCAAGTAATGATGCGGCGCGATCCGCTCGACCACCTGTTCGAGCCGGTCCAGTTTTCTTCTCATATCCGTCGTCTGTCGAACGACCCGCTTCCCGAGCCGATTCGTCAGTTCGTCGATGACTAATTCCCGAATCCGGACAACGCGCATCGGCTCGCGAAACGCGGTATGCCGGACAATTCCATCGAGCTGGGCACGAAGTAGGCGCGTCTGACCGCTCAGCAGCCTCGTGAGATCAGCTTCCACGGCCGCCAGATTTACGAGGACATCGTCGAGCACGGGCACGGCCAATTCGGCGGCGGCCGTCGGCGTCGCGGCCCGGACGTCGGCCACGAGATCGGCGATGGTCACATCGACTTCGTGTCCCACGGCGCTGATGATCGGTATCCCACTCGCGTGGATCGCCCGGGCGACGATTTCTTCGTTGAACGCCCAGAGGTCCTCGATGGAACCACCGCCGCGACCGACGATCATCACGTCGACCCCGCCGAGATCGGCGGCGTGGGTATTGACCTTACGAATGGCCGCGGCCACCTCGCCGGCCGCCCCATCGCCCTGCACGCGAACCGGATAGACCAACACGTGGACGCACGGATACCGCCGCTCGATGGTCCTGCACATATCCCCAGAAGCCGCCCCGGTTGGACTGGTGACCAGTACGATGCGCCGCGGGTAGACCGGAAGTTCCTTCTTGTGGCGCTCGTCGAACAGCCCTTCTTCGCTCAGCTTGGCATGCAGTTGCCGAAACGCCAGCTCAAGTGCCCCGACGCCGCGCGGTTCGAGTTTACGAGCGTAGAGCTGATAGCGACCGGCCCGCTCGAAGACCTCGACGGAGCCGGTAGCGACAACCTCCAGCCCGTCGGCCGGCTCGAACTTGAGCTTGCCCGCCGTACTCCGCCACATGACGCAAGACAGCTCGCTGGCGCGGTCTTTGAGCGTGAAGTAGAGATGTCCGCTGGAGTGCCGTTTGAAATTGCTGATCTGCCCGACCACGTGCAAGGTTGCCGGCAGGTGGTCGCTAAGGGCGTTCTTGACCAGGGCGGTCACCGCCGAGACCGTCAAAGGC
>JADFIX010000246.1 GCA_022566435.1 Planctomycetota bacterium | reverse complement strand
ACCTGGCCCTCAGCGTCGACGAGGCCCAGACGTGGTTTTTCGCGTTGGACGGGCAAGACGCAGAGGCACTGACCGAGCTGCAAGCCGACTATCTCACTGGGCTCGGGCAGGACGCAGAACGCGCCTACGACCGAAACCTGGCAACCGTCCGCTCCGCTGTGAAGACCGGCCTCGCGCCGCTGGCGGCTGACCCACCAGACACGTCGGCAATCGAGAGCCAACTGGCCGAGGAAATGCACTTTGCCTTTATTGAAGGCTCTGAAGATCGGGTCGGCCAGATCAAGGAAGCCGTCGACACGATCAAGGCGTACAACGGGAAAGTCAAGACCGTTGCTGAATGGGCAAGCAGGGTAGCGAGGGCAGCGGGCGCGGCGAAGACTCTGGGCGCGCTTAAGCACGTCGTTGGCGGTGCCAGTGCCATCAGCAATGTTCTAAGCAAGGTGAGCAATGTGCTCACCGCCGCCAAGTCATTGACAACGATTGCCGGGTTGGATAACCAAGCTGTGGGCGAGGCACAGAACAGCATCAATCAGTTTGAACAGGCCATCGCGGCCATCGACCTGGCGCGCGGTTTTGCGATCGCCCTGATGATCGTCAGTCATGCGGTGAGCGGGCTGCTGGGTTGATTGCCGCCGCGCGCTGCAGCGCGCGGCCTAGTTCGGCAACAAGGTTGACAAGGCGACTGCAGCGGAAGCGGCAAGCCGGAATGCAGCGGGCGCTATCTCAGCGGCGCCAGCCTGTGACTCTGTACTGCGCCCGCGTAGGCAATACATGGAGTGGCAAGGTGCGGGCGACGACCAACATGGCTGACGGAAGCGTTCGACGCTAGGGTTGCGGAAGCCGCTGATCCCAAGGGCTTCGATCCGCATCGTCACCCGCGACAAGGAGTAGCGGACTTTGTTGCCCCGCCGCCGGGCAGACAGGCCCATCGGCGGGTCGCAACTCAAGCCAGCGCCTGTACCGGCACGCCGCCGTCTCGAAGTCCAATCTCGACAGACAGGTTCCGCCGATACGCACCGGGCGGGTTGAACACGACCGGCTTGACCGGCAACACATCTCCGGTAGGCCCTATAAACTTAGGGAAAACATAAATCACGGACTTTCGGTTGTGCAGTTTTTTTGAAAACGCGATGCCCCCGACCTTCGTTTCCTTCCAGCCGTCCTCGGTCGCCCCACCAAGCGCGGGGCCCTTGATTCTTCCGACGAGCCCCTTTTCGTTCGTCAGCAGGTAAATCTGCTCACTGGGAATCCAGAACCGACCGGCCTGCTGACCGCCCACGCCCGTCGGGCGGTGCTGATACCAATCGACTGCCGTCAGACCAGATCCGGGTTTTAGCCTGTCGTTTTCCGATTTTTCGAGGTCTTTCGGGAAAACACAGACGATCGTGAGTTCCAGCGGATCGCCGGTCTGCTTTTCTCGCGGTCGATGCCGGTGCATCGCCGTATTGACGCGATCGTGTTGCACGATTGTCAGCACCCGATTGCCACAACCGGGTAGGATTCCGAGGACCAAAACCCCCAGCCCGACCCATACGCCGGGTCGAACGGCACCAATTGTCGGCTTTATCACCATTTTCCGTCCCTTACGTAGTTGTAGCCCAGTCACACGCCAAGACTTCGGCCTACTGCACATTCACGCCGAAAAACTGTGCAATCTTGGCACTTCTGATCGCCTTCATGTGGTCGCTGAACGCATCAGGCCCGTTCTCGAGAATAAACTCGGTCAACTTTCGGCTAGAATCCGATCCGCATCCGAAGGAATCCTTGCGACGCATAAACGTCGGAAGCTCCGTGCCGATCGATTCGACGGCGGCTTCAGATCCCCAAACGGCCGCTTCCGTCCATTTGTACAACCCCCGAAGCTGGTTTCGCAGGATGCCGGTCGGGCGACCGCCTTCCGGTACGATAATCTGCTTGGCCGTTTCGCGTATTCCTGAGCCGCGGGCGTAAGCCTCCCAAACGGCCTTCAACCGGGGTCGCGCAGCGGTGTACCTCGACAAAAATGGACGCATGAGTTTGTCAAAATCATCTACAAACTTGACCAATTCAACGTAGGAATCGAATAGCCGTTCCCCCGATTTCATATTCGGCTTGAGGTGACCCTCGGCGAGCGGCGGTTTCGCCCCCGCGAGGCGCGCCCAAAGAACGTCAAATTCCACGTCCTGTTTCGCAGAGGCCTCCTCCTTAGCGGCGAGCAAGTCATCCGAGACTTTCTCTATTTCAACATTCTTGTCCTTGCGAAGCTGCTCAATCTCACCGCGAAGCCGCTCGTTCTCTCCCTCGAGCGCCCGATGCTGCTCCTCCAGTCGCATTTCCTTCGACTTGTCTTGGCCTTTCGAATCGGCCCGCTGGAGCTGCAGAGTGATACTCTCATGCTCCACATTGGCCTTGTGGATATCCCGGCTTCTCGCATCGAGTAAGTCTTCCAACTCGCGCGTTCTTACCTGTAGCTCTTCGAGCCGGGAGGTCTGCTGGTCCGCAAGAGATTTGTATTTCTCCGCCGTCTCTTTCTCGATACCGAGTTTGGCATCGCGTTGTTCCAGCTCGACTTCCACCCCCCGTAGTCTGTCCTGGAGCGTGGCCTTTTCCTCGGCGTGTTCCTTGACCCGGCGGGACAGGGCCTCAATCTCAGCGGTCGCCGTGACCCGATCCAACGACCCGGTCGCCTGCTCGGCAAGTTCACCGACAAAATCGGCAAGAAGCCGGAACCTTGTCGCCTCATCCACCTGGGCAAGGGTGGCCAAGAAAGGCGCGGTGGACGACGACGCAGCCAAGCCGCCCGGGGCACCGTGATGCTCGTCCGCAGTCATAAACTGATCTCTTCGGCCATACGGATCCGATAAAGCCGCCGCGAACCGGGTTAGGACCGCCGACCGAACGTATCCCACCTCTTGTACGTCCGATGTTATCATGCACCCGAATGTGCTGTAAACTGTCGGAACAAGTACTTGCGTACCGCCACTAACGTACACCGGGTACGGGGCAAGGTAAAGCAGGCAAGTGAGTTCGGATATTGGGTGATGTCCCCTTATACTGGCGGGTCGCGAATCTCCGACTACTTGTCGCTTGATTTCAGACCATTAAGGTAGAGCCCAATGGGCGAATCGTACCGGCGGCTAATCTCGACACCCGCCGACATAAGCACGGCCGATACAACTGCCCTCGCAGAGCGCCTAGCGCAAAATGTGCAACTACAGCGTGAGCTCGCCGCGCAATCGCCTCACGTCCTCCAGTTTACCAGCGACCTCCAAACGGACGAAGGTGGGTTTTACATCGAACACGAACCGGCGATCGTTCCGGGCATCCCGATTTTTTCGCCTGATGCTGCGGTGGCGGAAGAGGAGGACTTGCTCCGCTGGGCGATCGCGCTGGCCGACTCACTTCGCGCCGCCCACTCTCATTCCAAGCGTATCGTTCATGGCGGATTGTGTCCGGGTGTGATCCTCACGACGCCGGAGGGCGTGCAAAAAATCACCGACTTCGGATTTGCACCGAGTATTTGCGCCGCGCTTGGCGTGGAGAGCTTCGTGAATCTGTGCGTGGAGAACCGTGCGCGCGACTCGGGCGACGTGAAAGAAACCGGGGTTTGGCACATTATCTCGCCGGACGTCGAACACGACGATCGGATCTGCGGATTTGTGGATCCGCAGAAATACGGCAACCAAACGCTGCACACGTTCGAACCCGTCTCGGACATCATCGGTGCGGGATTCCTCCTCCACATCATGGCGGAGAACCGTCACCCCTACCTTCATGACAATCAGGATCTGCGGCTTCCCGAATTAGCCGAAGCGATGGCCTTTTTTTTCTACGACGGTTCACGCAGGAAATCGCTGTTGGATTCTTCCGACGAGCGAATCAAAGTCTGGCGCGATATCGTGGCGAAAATGCTCGAGCACCTGCCCGACGATCGTCCGAATGCGGCGACGATTACGACGCGGCTCGTCGAGGTCGGCGTCGAGCCGCACAGTCTCGGTGACGCCCAGATGCGTGAGCTGGATGCCTTGGCCGTTTTCATCGGCGAGGAAAAATACGAAGACGCTCGTGACAGGGCCCGCGCACTCGCGGGAGGGGCCGCCACCGAGGAAATCACAGAGCTGGCGATGTCACTTCTTCGTTCCGCGGAAGCAGGACTGAGACTTGCGAAGGCATCTGAGATCCTCGACACGGTTGATTGGCGCAAAGCCCGAGACGAACTCAATGCCATAGATCGGAACGGTCTTCGTGCCGAACTGGTTAAGAAGGCGGAGGCCGTGGAGTCCGCACTAAAGGCCTTGACGGAAATCGATGACCGAATGACAGCCCTGGAGTCTTCATTTGAGCAGATCGCCTCCGAGAAGCCGACGACCGGAGAGGAGGCCAAACGACTCCATTCTGAACTCGACACCCTTCTTGGCGAACTCACGAAACTTGCCGCGGAAATCGAACTGCCGGCATCGTTCTTGGGGCGCTCGGATACGCTACGTGCCGACCTTGATGCTCGACTGGAGGCCGTCCAGCAGACGATCTCGACGATCGACGCCCATCATTCGGCCGCACGCCGATGGCTCGCCGAGCTTCAAAAGGCCGAAAAAGACGAGCCTCGGGAACGCGTACGCGACTTACTCGCGGGGCGTACAGATCTTTCCATCGCCCACTGGCCGGAAGAGGTGATTGCAGCCGCAAACGCGACGGCAAAGCGAATCGAAGAAATCTCGCAGGCTGAATCATGGATGGCACGTCTCACGGCAGCCGTTCAGGAAGCGGAGACGGACGACGCACGCCTTGAAGCCGCGCAATCCTGTCTTGCCGAAAAGCCTCGGATCACCGACTGGCCCCAAAAACTGCGGGAAGATTCGGACTCGCTGGCACGTCGCCTCGGAGAAGTCGAGTCCAAGTCGGCTGATCGGGCAAAGGCGGCACAGTGGCTCGAACGCATTCTACAGGCCGTCGCCGGCGAGGACTGGGCAACAGCCAATCGCGAGTTGACCGCCAAACCCTCGCTTCGACACTGGACGGATGACGCCGTCGCCGAGGAGGCGCGACTCAAGCCGCTCATCGAGGCGCAATTAGAAGAGCAGGAACGTATTGAGGTCTGGCTGCAGTCGGCCAAAGGCGCCGGTGATGCAGAAGACTTCGCCACGGCCTTGGGAATCCTAGATTCGCCTCCCGTTCCCAAGGAAAAAATCCCCAAATCCGCCAAGAAACAAATCAACAAGTGGCGTAAGGAATTCGAAACCAAACTCGCCGACGCGCGGGACCGCGCTCTCAAACAGCGATCTGAAGCCATCCGCGACAAGGCTCGAAACCTCGTCGGGCAAGTCGTAAGGGATGACTTTTCCAAGTTCTTATTGGCGGAATCGATTGAAACGACCGTCGAAACGGTGGAGTGGGATTCAGACGACGCGGCCAGCGCCGGACACGGCAGTTTTGCGGTCCACGTACAGTTCCAAGGCCGAAACGAGGCGGCGCCGAGCATTCACGAAGACCTCCAATTCCAACTGAACGAGGGTCTCCCGCAAATCCTGAACGACCAATCGCTCCGAGATCGTCTCGGCGCTGAGTTGCGCCGGATTGTGCATCAGCACCAAACGCACACCGCGATGAGGCTTGCCGAGCCGTTGCGACAGGGGCTCTTTCCTGAAGCTACGGTTGAAACCGCGATTGCGGAAATGAGTGAGCGGACGTCCGCGAAAGTCTCGTTCCTGGATTCCAAGGCGGGGGTCCCGGCGATGGAGACGGTTGTTGTATGGGACGCGAAACGGGCGGATTGGGCCTACGCCGATCCCGAGTCCGTTGTGCAACGCGCGGTTGACATCGCCGCGTCCGTGTCGCGTGAGCTCCTCAAGCCCAAGCTGTTAGAATCGTCGAATCTGCTGAGACAATACAGTTCCGTCCTGCAGACGGACGCAACGGCTCCCCCTCCGCCCTCTCCGCCGGTAATTCCGCGTTCGCTCACGCTCGAAGGGCGTCTCACGATCCATCTCGATGACGATGATTCGGCACCTCTGATGACGTTTCCCGTCTCCTGCCCACGTGCCGGCGAAGTGACGGTCGCGGTCGACCTCCGCCCGGCAGAGGCCAAACTGAGTGAATTCGTCGTAGCGCGGCAACGAGCCGCGCAGGCTTCAGTGATAAAACAGCTGGAAGGACGACTGACCGGCGCCAACGTCAGATGCAAACTGACGCCCCTGGTCAAGCGGATCAAGAAGCCGGTCGATGAAGTGGGCTTTTTACTCAAGCCAAAACGTGGCGACAAAGTCACCGTGACGGCGAACTGGAATCGCGACCGATTCTTGTTTGAACTAGGCGAACAGGCGGAGACGGAGTTGAAGGCCGTCCTGAACGGTGCCCCAGCGGCCGTGGATCCGGCCACGCGGAAGGTCGATTCGGCAAAGGAGGTCACGACCTCAAATGGGAAACGTCCGGCGGTCGCGGTCGTCGGCGTGGTCATATTCGTGGC
>JADFIX010000245.1 GCA_022566435.1 Planctomycetota bacterium | reverse complement strand
ACCCTCGCGTTTGAGCAAAGCGTCGGCGATCAGGTGGACGAACGTCGGAAAGGTCAAGACCTTCTCGTAGGATCGTCCACGCCAGTGCTGATAAAGGTCGTCCAAGAAGGCGTCATCCGCGATCCAACCCCACAACCACAACACGCCCTCAGCCAGCGGTAACCGGTCCAAAATCTTTCGCATCGTGCCATCCATGGCGGTCTCCTTGCAAATTCACGGCATCCTTGCCACCATGAACATGCCAGAAGTGAGGCCTTTGCGAAAGAGGAAAGATGTTTACAGCAGTGGGCTGAACACACACCGATGAGGTCCGTACTATGCTGGCATGCTCGTTCAGGATGCCGAAGTCCGTAGCCGGGAAATCGAACTTCGCCAGCAGGCACACTACTGGCGGGCCCAGCATGCCCGGGCTACCGAACGAGAGGCGGCTTTCAAGGAGAAGGCTCAACGCCTCGAGCAGGTCGTTCGCCGTCAACAGGCCCAGATCTCCGAGCTGACTCACAAGCTTGAGGAAGCCCTGGCGAGAATCGCTTGGCTTGAGGGGCAGGTCTTCGGCCGAAAGTCCGAGCAGTGCCCAACACCAGACCCCTACGCGCACGATTCGATTCCGGCTCTTGATGACAACGCCGACGCGTCGGATGAGCCCGAGTCCTGCAAAGAGCCGCGGCGCAAACGGGGCAAGCAGCCGGGCGCCAAGGGCTACGGACGAAAACGTCGCGAGGACCTTCCCGCGGAGGAAGTGCTTCACGATCTTCTGGAAGATCAACGGCGATGTCCCCGCTGTGGCAAGCCTTTCGATGCGTTTCCCGGCACGGAGGACTCCGAGCAGATCGAGTGGGAAGTCGTCCTGTACCGCCGTATTCATAAGCGGAGCCGTTACGTCCCTACCTGCGATTGTCGGGCAGTGCCCGGCCTTGTCACCGCGCCGGGTCCACCGAAGCTGATCCCCAAGGGGATGTTTGCCACCTCCTTCTGGGTTCGGCTGCTGATGGAGAAGTTCCTTTTCCAGAGGCCGCTCTACCGGGTTCGCAAGGTATTGGCCCTCGAAGGGCTTTGCGTTTCTCAGGGCACCCTCACCGGTGGACTGCAGCGAATCGGAGAACTGCTTCAACCGCTCTACACCCGAATCCTGGAGCGTAGCCGTACTGCCAAGCACTGGAAGATGGATGAGACGCGTTGGTTGGTCTTTGAAGAAGTGGCTGGCAAAGACGGCTACCGATGGTGGCTGTGGGTGGTCATCACAAATGACACGGTGGTCTTTCTTCTGGAACCCACACGCTCAGCCCAGGTGCCCCGCGATCATCTGGGGGAGAATCCCGAAGGCATCATCAACGCGGACCGCTACAGCGTATATAAGGCGTTGGGCAACAAGATCCAAGTTGCGTTTTGCTGGAGCCACGTGCGGCGGGATTTCGTTCGGATCCACGATGGTTACCGAAGGCTTCGCCACTGGGGCGAATCCTGGGTCACGCGAATCAACGCATTGTTCAAACTCAACGATGAGCGTCTGGAGGTGTTGTCGGCTCCCCAAGCGTTTCAGGAGAAGGACCGAGCCCTGCGGGATGCCGTCGAGGCCATGGCCAAGCAGCGCGACCGGGAATTGGAGGACCCGGATTTGCGCAAGCCGGCGAGGAAGGCTTTGGAAAGCCTGCACAACCATTGGGAAGGGTGCATCTTGTTCGTGGATCAGCCCGAAATCCCCATGGACAACAACGAGTCGGAACGCCGGCTACGCGACCCGGCGGTGGGACGCAAGAACTACTACGGCAGCGGTTCGGTCTGGAGCGGGGCTTTGACTGCAATCTGCTTCACGATCTTCCAGACCCTACTAAAAAACGGCATCCATCCGAAGAAGTGGTTTCTTGCCTACTTCGACGCCTGCGCCCAAAACGGCGGCCGGGTGCCTGAAAACCTCGATGAGTTTCTACCTTGGAATCTGTCTCAGCAGCAGAAAGACGCTTGGCGTTGCCCGGAGCCATTCACATGACCGCCCAAACCGCAAACACCGAAACAACTGGCAAACCTATTCGATACTGTGGCCGTCTGTTCACCATCCAAGAGATGGACTGGATTCGTCGACTCATGGCGTCGGAGCCCAAGCTCAACCGTGCGCAGCTATCGCGTCGGGTATGCAGCGAACTGCACTGGTTACGCCCCGATGGGCGGTCCAAGGAGATGTCCTGCCGGGTAGCTATGTTGCGCATGCAGCGCGATGGACTCATTACCTTGCCGCGGCCCGAGAAGGGAAATGGCAACGGTCGCAGGCGGCCTCGGCTCACCGCCGCATCCGATCCCAAAGAGCTTCTGTCACTACCAGCCCGAGCCGTAATGCCGCTCGAGTTTCGTCCGGTGGATACTCCGGGCGATTCGTCGCTGTGGAACGAACTGATCGAACGCTATCATTACCTCAAGTACAAGCCGTTACCCGGAGCGCAGATACGCTACCTTCTCTTCCACGGATCGTATCTACTGGCCGCCTTGGGCTTCTCGGCAGCCGCCTGGAAAGTGGCCCCGCGCGACCGGTTCATCGGCTGGGACGACGGGCAACGTCGCCGCAACCTGCACCGCATTGTCAACAATTCCCGGTTCCTCATTCTTCCTTGGCGGAACCTAGCGTCTTGTATTCTGGCCGCCGCCGCCAAACGTTTGGGGAACGATTGGACAGAACGTTACGGCTATGAACCCGCCCTGCTGGAGACCTTCGTCGACCGCGATCGATTCCAGGGCACTTGCTACCGCGCCGCGAATTGGCTTCGGGTCGGAGAAACAAAGGGACGGGGCAAGCTCGATCGCCAGCACCGCGGCTTGTCCAGGTTCAAACACATCTACCTCTACCCGCTCCACAAACACTTCCGCCAGAAGCTTAGTTAGTTAGCTCCACCCCCGACGAGTGAAACCGACACGGGTTTACTGAATGCATACGTTGGTCAATGCACACCAGCGGGGATAACTCCTTACGCCACAAGCACTTCCAATCAAAGCGGGCGACGAGACTCGAACTCGTAACATTCAGCTTGGAAGGCCGTGCACCAGCTCGTGCCGATTGGCTTCAAACACCTTTACTTGCAGTATTATATCATATTCTGGCGTTTTCGCAAATCGCTGTGAAATGACGCGAATCGGGGTGAAGTGTGGTAGTAATACCACCCACCGTACGGTCCGCGTTGGCCTTGATTACTCCTCCGTCGAGGGCAACCCCTTTAGCTTCTCGGCAGCTGTGGTAAGCATAGCCCGCCATGGGTCGGGTACGACGTTCTCAAGTTCACGAAGCGCACCGTCGACCTCGTCTCGCTTGCGGGTCGAGATGATCTCGCCGTGGTGCGCGAGCGCGGCGGCGATAGCGAAAAAGTATCCGACCATGGCGATGAGCCACGATTCCTCGGAATCTGTCTTGCTGGCGAGATCGATGCATCGCTGCTTGAATCGTTTGATCTGAGCAAGCGAACTCGAGGGATCCAACAGCCAGTTCTCCGCGGCACCGCTAATTGCCTCAGGCAGCTCCCGCAATGCTACCGTCAGCCATTCCGAGCCGTCGGACTCGCGCAAGCGCTTTACGAGCCGGTCGACCGGGTGCTCAGGGACGGTCATACCGAGTTTGAGTAACTTCGACGCCTCGACATACGTGAGGTCGTGCCCTGACCCGTCCTCGCCTGCAATGGAAGGCATTGAATTGTCGTTCATGACTCGTCAATCTCCAAGAGCGCGCGGATTGTATCGTCGAGGTTCTCGGGCGCCGTGCCATCTTGTATGAGCAGATCCTGAACGACAAGCCGGAACCGCTTTCGGGCAGCCCGCTCCATTTCCTTGGCCCGAGTCGCATCCAATCCCAGTTCCTCGGCCACCGCCCGATAGTTCATCCCCTGGCAGTTGTGCAGCGTGAAGATCCTCCAGTGGGTTTCAAGCTTTCTGGCGTGGCACTGCGATTCGGAGAGCATCAGCGCTCGTTGAACGATGGAAACCGCATACGCCTTCTCGAATTCGTTGATGATGGCACGGGGCGGATCAAAGGATTCGTCCGCAAGATCGTCGCCCAAGGATTGAACGCGTCGCCGCTTCTTTTCTTCTTTATGCAGTTCGAGCAGATACAGGTGCAACCCGTTGATCAGCCAGCGGCGAAGTGGCTTGCCACTGCCTCGCCATTGTTCAAAGAACTTAGGGTTGTCGAGCCGATCGCACAGAAAGCCGTGGACGATTTCCTGAGGTTCGCCGAACGAACGCCAGGACGTGCATCGAAGATACACCTCCAGCGGGCGGGCGTAGACATCCATTAGATGATGATTTGCCTTTCTCCGGCCCTCCAGACCCGTGGCGTCAAGAACCTCGCAGATCCACGTCACGATTGTCAGAGGGAACAACTCGCTCGATGCGGGCGCGTCTTGTTTACGAGCCGATGTCAAGTAAAATCCTCTTCGAAGCGGGGTCCGCTGATTCGCGACGCTACCATTGTACGCCATCAATTCAGAGATAGGAAAAGTAGTAGGCGCGGGGCGCAGAAAATCGCGAACGTTGCGGTTTGAGCAGACAAAACACTGTTCTCGACGCCGCCATCTCCAGATTTCTTTCTACCGCTGATACGCAAGTGTCTCGATAGGCCAGAATAAGCGCCCGCATCCTGCGGCCATGCGTCCTCCGTGTCAAGGTGTTGCGCAATCTCTCCGAGGGTCCCATCAATTCCGGGGAATTGTCTCGTACGCGTAGCCATCCAGATCATTCAGAAAACCTGACGACATCGCCGACATTTGGCAGATTGAAACATGAAATCGACGGCCTTTACAAATCTGCTTCCGCATTCCGGGCAAACCAGGTTGAAGTGGTGGCGGGCCGATCGCGTCCACAACAAGATAATCATCAGCCAGCATTCTAGGGCGCCCCACAAAAGGCCCTCATAATCCATCTTCTCTTGTGCACTCAAATACTGATTGGATACTATAAGTCCCGTCAGTACGACGGCACCAAGTCCGCTGCCGATGACGGCCCACTGCCAGGCGAGCCGGGCACCTCTGGCGAGCCCAACCAGAATAAACAGTAATACAGGTGGACGCACGAATATCCATATGCACGCCCCAAGCAGGATCTCAATTCTGGCGGTCGCTAGGTTTCGCGTCAAACCAACGAGCGCAGGGAAGAACATGCCAACGTGCTTCCCAAGGTGGATGAGAACTACAATCGCCGGAATCCATACTGTGATTGGGATACGACCGATGGAGAAGTCCGGCATCACCAAACCCGGCTTTCTATCTGCCTCGACGATGACGGTGCCAAGCGACACGTCGGTATTCCTGTTCCAACCGCAATTGACGCAAACGATTGCGGTCGGATTCATTGCCGCGTCGCAACCCGGACAGGATGAAGTTGCTTCAAGGACGAATGTGTTTCCACATTTCTTACATTCCATTTGGCGGCCGATTCCGTTGGCTGAGCAGCGGTAACTAGTATTGCAGGCCGGACATACCGCACGGGATTTCAGATCCAGCCGTTCATCTTGGGGCATATCTTGGGGCATCCTATTCGAGGTTTGCTTTTCGCTCCGTGCAATCGCAGTTTTAGCCAAACGGAACCACGCAACACCTCATTAAGGAGGCGGATGATCGATGGGGCGCGAAAATTTGGCGGTCACCGTACGGAATTGCTACAATTCGCGATTGCAGCAGAGGGCCTTGCTATGACCGACGAAACATCGAACGATCGCGACGAACCCCGTACCTCGGGGGAATCCGTGTTCTGGCCGAGTAAGTCGAACGCCGGTGATCTCCCGGGAAACGACGACACCTTTCCACTCGGCCCGCGCGATCGTCCCGGTGGGCCCGATTCGAAATTCCCGGAAATCTACGAGCAAGTTGAAAAACTCCACGAAACCGTGATGTCGCGTACGTGGAAGGCGTTTAATCGCGAGCGCCAGACCTGGGTGGTCATCAAGGAGCCGACGGCGCGAATTCTCGCTGACGACGATCTGGCGGATCGGTTTCGGCAAGAGGTTCGGCATGCCTCTCGACTGGAACATCCAAACATTGTCCCCATCTTCGAAACCAATCTGCGGAAACATCCGCCGTTCTTCACTATGCCGTTCGTCGAGGGATCGCATTTCGATGAATTCTGCAAGACGATGGGACTTTCGATCAAAGACAGAGTGCATCCTGCGTTTGCTGGATCTTAACTAACGCCCCCATCCTACTAGAGCAGTTCCCGTTTTCGTATACCGGGTCAGGTACCATGCGCAGCCCATCGAGCGGCGAGAAACCGCGCAGGCTGAAGCCTGCGGCTCGGAACACAGAAACGGGAAGTGCTCTAGACCATTCGAGACCATCGAAGACCGACAAAGTCCAGCGATCGCCGTGTGACCGCTAGGCTCTGTTAGAGCCCAAGCGGACGCCCTCGTGCGACTTCGGCTTGGGCGGTACCGAGCGTCTCGTTCGTCAAGAAGATTTCCGCGAGGGCCTTGAACGGGAAT
>JADFIX010000244.1 GCA_022566435.1 Planctomycetota bacterium | reverse complement strand
TAGTCGCGCAGAGCGCCGCAGACTCAAAAGAGAACGAGGTAAATTGAAAATGACGGTGCGCGTCCGAAAAACAAAAAAACTTTAGAAAGCGCGCGCGCTTCGGCCATAGGATTCGTTAGGGGGGGCAGTGGGATCGAAGCACGACTCACTCGGCCGATTGGGTCGGACGGCTCTCCCGTCGTGAGGTGCGACCGCACTCGCGACTGCGATTCGCGGGAGTTGCCGGTTTCTAACAATCCGCATCGATGTTCGCTGTGAAGCTCTGCGCGCGGTGTGTGCCGCGGTCGTTGTCGGACGGTTTTCTTATTACAGTAGGAGGATTCCTCGTGAGAATCAAGCGTTTCTTGGCAATTTCGCTTAGTTTTGTAACTATGTTGTCGCTTTACCAGAGTGAGGCCGCCGCTCGTCCGGCGGACAAAGTCATTACGCTCATCGTCCTTGAGGCGCCCGACGATCCGCTGAGCCCCATTATCCAAATGGCGAGCGTCGGATTGAATGTAGCCCGCGAGTACAGTAACGGCGACATCGAATGGATTCCGGTCTACGCCACCGTCGACGAACTGGACGAATTCGGCAACGTGCTGGATACGTGGTACGGGACCGATCTGGCTTTCGACACGCCGAGCGGGCGCTGGGCGATCAATCACTTCGATCCACTTGCCCCGGCCGACTCCGAATTTGCCTTCCCGCCCGCGTTACTGGGTACGGCCACTTTCGCGGACCCAAATTCGCTTCCGTGGGGTTTCGAAATCCTGGGAGATCTCTTCATTCCCCTGATCAGCGGTACCGAGAACGACCCAACGATGCTTCTTAATTCGGCGTCGGACGATCCTGACCCGCTCCCGGATGAGCCCGATCCCGGACCAAAAACGCCGCCGGAGGATGATCCCCCCCCCGAGGATCCCGACGAGCCGGATCCTACCGGTCAACCATACTCCGGTTAGCGGGCAGGCTTAACCCGATGTGGGCGGTTCACCGGCGCCTAAGGCTGCTATGCGACCATCAATCATGCGGACGCGTTTCTTGATTTCTTTCGCCCACCGCCCCACGTAAGGCGAATTAAGGAGTTTGGTCAGGCGTTGTTTCGCTCGAACGAAACATGCCAACGCATCGCTGTTTCCGTCGTCCGTATTGCCAGAGAGGTAAGTGATGCCCAAGCCGACGTCGGAATCGCTCTGTTCTATCGCGTAGTTGGCCTCAGTGGGATCGTCTTCGGAGAGCTGATTGTAAATATCGCATGCGTCCAGGTAGTGTTTTTCCGCCTCCGCCAATTGACCGTTCTTACGTGCCGCCTTGGCAATCCAGCGGTGTGCTTCCGCGACTTCACGGGACCAAGAAGGAGTACCCGGTTCGCGCTCGGCGATCTCCCGCCTTACCGGCAGCATGTTTAGAAAATGGAACTTCGCTTCACTCCAACGACCATGGGCATTCGCCAATTGCCCGTAAAGCTTGTGGGTGAAGCCTTCAAATCGTAACCATTCCAATTCGTCCGGCGCGTCCCGCCGAAGCGATACGGTTAACTCGCTAGCCTTGTCGCAGTGAACAAGAGATTCCTCAAGACGATTCTTCTTGATATACAATTCCGCCAGAACATGATGGAAGTGGAAGGCTTGCCGACGCACCAGGGGATCGTCAGTCGAGGCGAATTCGTCGAGTACATGGGCCTGCTCCAGCAAGCTGATCGCCATATCGGGCTCTCCCGCGTCTCTAACAACGGAGGCCCCTCGAGTGTACCCTCCCACCAGAAGCCCTTTCTTCGCGATATCCGCGATCCTTACCGTGCGTTTGTACAGTATCGTCATACCGACCAGGGCACCCACCAACAAGAAGAGGAACGCAGCCGCGATGGTAACGTGGACGCGAAACTTGCGGAACGTCTTGCTCAGCAGGTAGAGGCCGCTGGCGGCGCGGGCCTCGATCGCGTCGCCCCGGAGATATCGCTCCAGATCCTCGGAAAGTGCCAGCACGGACTGGTAGCGGCGCTCGGGCTCTTTTTTCATGCAACGCGCGACGATGATCTCCAGATCGCGATCGATGTGCTTCGTCGCGACGACGCCGTCACCGCCCGTCATTTCGATCGCTTTGGACAGCCGGCAGGGCTCCAATAGGCGGATTCGGCGGAGCACTTCCTCTCGATGTCCGTTCGTGGGATAGGGCGGCAGGCCGGTGAGCATTTCGAACAGAACGATGCCCAGAGTATACACATCGGATCGCGTGTCGATTTTGTCGTTTTGACCCCAGGCCTGCTCGGGACTCAGATAGCGTAGCGTACCGATGATCTGCCCGGTGTCTGAAAGCGACTCCTTGGACCCGGAAAACGCCCGTTCTTGCAGCTCTTTCGCCAACCCGAAGTCCAGCACGTGGACCCGCCCGGTACCGTCGACGAGAATGTTCGCGGGCTTGAGATCGCGATGAATGATGCCGCGGCGATGGGCGACGGCGATCGCGTGGCATACTTTCAAAAACAGGCGAATGCGACCTTCCACGTCAGGACGCTCGGCGAGCACGTAGTCATCGATCGGTAGACCGTCGACGAATTCCATCACCAGATACGGTCGACCGCGAACCGTCCCGCTGTCATAGACCGTGACGATTCCGGGGTCCTTGAGCCGTGAAATGAGTTCGATTTCCCGGCTAAAGCGATCGCGTTGTCGCTTCGACGCCAGGGGACCGTCAAGCAAAACTTTGATCGCCACGGTGCGATTCGTCGCACGCTGCACGGCCCGGAACACCCGACCTTGCCCGCCGTAGTCGACCTGATCGAGCATTTCGTACCCGTCCAGCGCATGGCAGAGAAACTCGATGGCCGAGTTCTCATCCTTCAACGCCAACTCGTCTACGTCGATTGACGATGAGCCATTCTGCGGAGAAGTGGCGGCTACGTCCATCGCCCGGAGAAGGCGCAGCCGGTCTCCCAATTCCGGCATGAGTTCCGAATGCGCCCGCTCCACGGCCGAGTAATCCACCGTTTGACCCGCACCGCGCAGGGTCGCGAGCTCCCGGACCACCGCTTCGATTTCGGTCGTTCGCGAAGAAGAACCCGGACGAGGTTTCTTGTCGTTATTCGCTGCCATTCATTGTTGGAACCGCGTCGGGAAAATCCGTTCGCCCGGCAATTCCGTACCCCCTGTCACGCACCGGTTTGGATGAAACATATCGGGGCAGTACGATTGTCCGCGACGAACCGGCCCGAAGCCCCCCGACACTTACGCCGTTCACACAAAACCTGACTAAAACCACCTTATACCGCAGGCCGATCGCCTCAATTGTGAATGGCGACATGTCCCTGAGGTCGGCCCTACTCATGGGGGCGCGAGCCGGCTTGCGTGTCGCCTTTCGGCGGTGACGTGTGGCTACTCCTATTTGCCTTGATGGAGTCGATCGCGATGCGGATTTCGCCATTTTCGGCTTCGCGTTCATGAAGGGCCCACGCGCTCCGGCGGTTCAATCAGGCGTTTGGGAGCATCCGCACACTAGCATAATCCCGGTTTTCGTGCAATCACCCGTCAATTCTCGCCAATTGTTCGGGAAACAGAGTTTCCAAGGTACTTGTGAAGTCCCCTCGGCCTGTCCGGACGCCGGCCGCGAATACCCAACGGGTCCATAGGCGCCGCATCATTAGCGTATCGGGCGTTCTTGCACGCTTCGTCGCCGTTTCGGCCACCCAATCGGTCGCCGACACGTGTAATCTCGCTGTTCGACACAAGTCGCTAGCCAGATCTACGCCCCCGGGTCTCCTATTAGAACACTTGGGCGATCCACGCGATCAGCCCGTCGACA
Organism: Planctomycetota bacterium; assembly: GCA_022566435.1. Classification (GTDB taxonomy): domain Bacteria; phylum Planctomycetota; class Phycisphaerae; order UBA1845; family UBA1845; genus JADFIX01. The sequence goes on along the minus strand of JADFIX010000244.1, from coordinate 2,672 downwards.
CATGGGACAATCGATCCCGAACATGTGTCAAGGCGACCCGGCTTTCATAGTTTCTTTGGGGCGAACAGCGATCGGACACAAAGAACAGGGGCTAACCGCGAACAGACGCGGCGAAGATGTTTACTGCAGTGGTTTAGTAACCCACCCTACCGTTCGATCAGCCGCGCAAGCTGCTCGGCCAGTCGCGCGTCGAGCGCGCGGAGCCGCGATAGGGCGCCGGCGGCTTCTTTTTTCATGCTAAGTTGATGGCACGTGCCGCCGAGGTTGTACCAGGCGACGGCCAGTTGAGGGTCCAGGCGGACGGCTTCGCCAAAAGCACCCCGGGCTTCTTCGTAGCGCCCGTCTTGGAGCAACGCGGAGGCGTAACTGTTGCGTAAGTCCGCTTTTTCCGGCGCGAGGCGGACGGCCTCTGCAAGGTGCGCGATCGCGGCAGCCACGCGGCCGGAGACAAGTTCCATCATGCCCAGGTCGTGATAGGCGGGGGCGAACGCCGGGTCCAGCGTGACGACCCCTCGGTAACCCTTGGCGGCCTCGGCGATGTTCCCGGCTTTTTGAAGTTCGCGCGATTCGTTGTAGTAGAACTGCACGAACGCACGAGATGGTCGGTAGAGCAAACCGCTCGCGAGCGCAACACCCTCCGCCATTAGCAAAACAGAAAGCGTGGTCGCCAGCACCTTCATGACCGGGAATCGCCGACCGAAGAGGGGAAAGGGTTGCAGGTCCGCGGCCAGTCGATCGGCCAGCCACAACCCGCCGAACAACGCGGGTAATAGCAGCGAGAGCACGAATCGATCGCCGTAAGCGACTTGTGCGTACCAAGCATAGCTAAGCGCATAGCCGCCGAAGAAAAGAAGGCAGAAGAGGACGACGAATCCGTAGCCACTCAAAATGTTCTCGCGAGTCCGCCGCCGTCGAACCGCCAGAACGAGACAGAACCCGCTAACGAGTGCCAGATACTTGGCGTACGAGCCATGCATCGCCAGCGCGGCGAGTGTGGTCACGCCGTAGGTCAGCCTTTTGAGCATATGGCTCGCGGTGTGCGATCGCCAATAGTTTCCGGGCCCCGGAATCTGATCGGGTGGAACTTGCGGATACTTCTCGGCGATGGGGTTTGCCACGGCGAACGCCCTCGCCTGCGCCCAGCTATCGCACCACAGGAAGAACGTCGAGTTGACGTTATAGAAATAGCGATCGAACCGCGATTTATTGGCAGCGAGATACGGGCCGGCCACCAGCAAGAAGCCGATCACGAGCAGCCCGGTGTCTCGCAGTGTTTTCCAGCCTGTCGATTGTGACGGACGGTCGGTGCCGGAAGCATCTTGTCTAGCCGGTCGGAAGAATTGGCAGGCTGCCTGTAGAACGGCCGTCGCGACAAAAGCGATCAAGGCACCCAGCGCCGACGCCTTGGCCAGAAAAGCCACGCCAAGTGTGACGCCCGCCGTTATCGCCAGCCATACACTTCTCCGTCGTAGAAGCCGACACATCAGCAGCCACGCCGTAAGGAGCAGCCCGTAATACGCCAACTCCGCCTGCAGGAAGGACGCCTTGGGAAGAAAGACACAGAACGTTGCGGTTAGCGTCAGCACGGTGGCGAGCCAGGGTGGCAAGTGGCGATACGCCAGGAAGCCGATTCCCATCAGAATCATGGCGGAGCCGGCAATGGCGAACAAGCTGCTGCGGTTGACGAATGTGTCGAAGTCTTCATCGTAAACGAAACTCAGCAGCGATGGAATCAGCGGCATGCGGTTGCGGTCGCCGAAGTGTTTGGCGAGCCCGTCGTGGGACACGCCCTGCGCGTAGACCAGATAGGGCATCTGCCCGCCTGCGGCGGCGCTGAGATTGATGCGCTGCTTCTGCTGCCACGCCGCCCACACATAGATCGAGCCGACCACGATCCACATCGCGATCAAGAAGACATTACCCTTGCGTGACCCGGTCATATCGTCAGTCTAGTCGCCGCCACGGTCGGCCGCGAATCTCCGACTCGGCGGAGCATATTCGTCGGTCATTCACTCTCTGGACAACGCCATTTGCGCGATTAGACTGGCTCTCGACTTCGTTCTTCTGACATTCGGCGGATGAGTAGGAAAACCAAGTCGCATGAAACCTGGGCGACGGACTGGATACCGCGATGTTACGGCTGGGGTTGGTCTTGATTTGGAGTACGACTTCTCATGCCTGACTGGCCTTGGATTCGCGTGCTGAGCGTGACGGTGTTTTGCATGTTGCTCATCGGCGTCGCTTGTCGGCGCCGAAAGCGCTTGCATATGTCGCTCATGATCAGCGCGATCACCATCGATTTGGGCATCGTGCTTTACCTGGAGATCGCACGCGGCGTGGTGGAGTCGATCCCGAAACGGCCGATGACGTCGCTTTTGTTTGTTCATATTCTCTTGAGTGTTACGGTGATCGTGATGTACGGCGTTCAGGTTTACGGCGGTATCCAAAACGCGCGTGGAAATCGGAGCGTCGCTCACCGCAAGTTGATGCCCTGGCTACTCCTCATTCGGTTTGGGAATCTGGTGACCAGTTTTTTCGTGGTGTAGGTCGAGCGGGTATTCGGCGGGCCGGTTGCAGGGAATCGGTACCGGGTCGAGTTGGTTTCGGTGGGGCACCGGTTTTGGCGAACGGGTTGGTTGGTCGTTGTCGTGAGAAGACCGGTCGCGTGCGCT
>JADFIX010000243.1 GCA_022566435.1 Planctomycetota bacterium | reverse complement strand
GTCCGTGCACGCATTGCCATTGAAACAACCGGGGGTGGTACTGCAGATCTTACAGCCGGGGATCGTCGACCCCACACAGGAACCGCTCGCGCACACATCAATCTCGGTGCATGCGTAGTCGTCGTCACAGGAGAGACCTTCGTTGATCGGTTGCGCTTCGCAAGCGCTCGTCGCCTCGTTGCACACCCCTACGCTGCATTGATCGTCTAAGGCACTGCAGTCGGTCGCCGATCCGCCGCCGCAAACGCCCGCGGTACATGATTCACCTGTCGTACAGAACTGACCATCGGAGCACATGTTGGTATCGTCAATCGTGTTGAGGCATATGCCGGTACAGGTGTCGTCCGTGCAGTCATTGCCATCGTCGCAATTTGATCCACAGTCCGGCTCGCATTCGTCCGGTACCCCGTTGGCATTTGAGTCAGTTGACGTCCCGCCGCCTATATCGTCGTCATCACTCACGCCGTTCTCGTTGCAATCCACCAGAAACGTAAAACGAGAACCGCCGAAATGGATCTGCTTCAAACGATCGATGGTGTTCCATGTCATCGGGTCACTACTGTTGCCGTATTCGCAACTTGCCGCGTCAAGATCCGCAAGAAAATCGGTGCGTTCGTCCTGTGTGAGCAAATCATCCACGTAGCACTGCGTCAGATTGCCGTTGGGACACGTCATGTAGTCCTCCGCCACGATTGGTCCTTGGTTCGGATCGTAATAGCGGTGCACCCACTCGCCTGAAAGGTGTTCTTTGCCCCGTAGAGTCCAAGCCCGGCGGCCGTTATAAGAGTTTCGCAACTCACAGGGCTGCGTGCCTTGCGAACAAGCCGGATTCTGCGTACACCCCACAGGCGGGCTGGCATCACATTCACCTGGACAAATATCCGGAAAGAACGCCTTGAGACACTCGTATTCGGTAATCGAAAAGAAGATCTCATTGGGAGGAACGAAGGACAAGCCAAATGACGGATAGCCGTTTATGTTGATGTTGTCACTGTGAGATACCGCGATGCCGGGGTCATCCGCAGGCGTCTTCCTGATGGTAGGAAGAATGAAAGCGCTGTGTGGCAGCCACGGACCGCTTCCGCTCACCGCAAGCTCGGTTCCTCTGCCGTCCACCGGTATCCCGAGCAGGGGGAGTAGCGAATAGATGAATCCGTTCATTCCGCCACAACCATTGGAAACATATAATGGTTCCTCCGCGGGCGGGAAAGCTTTGCTTTCGCCGGTGAACCGCGCAGAGTATCCGATCCCGTTGCTATGTGCCATATGCGACCGCGTCCAACCGACAAGATTCCAGACGGTCTGCGCCTCGTCCGCGTCAAGAATTCCCGTTTGGGACATGAAGTCGTACAGCACACGACCGTTGAGCGGATGCAATATGTTAAACCCAGGTGGATTGTGTGACGGATTACTAGAGCGGATTGAGAGCCGACTACGTAACGACGTCATCCCCAGTTGCTCGGCGTCGAGCGCGGCCAACGACCAATTCTTGCCAGGCAAAACATCGTTTCCACGGACTTCGAACCACAACGTGTGGGCCAGGATGCCCAGATAGAGCTCTTCCGCCTCATCCTCGGTGAGGCTGTTCGAATCGGGCAAGGCCTGAGGGAGATCGTTAGCAAATGGCAAGGGGCGGCCTTGCTCGACGTCGAGGAGCAGTTCTCGCAGGCGCGTTTCCATGTCCGGCAACTGAGTGGCCCAATCCACGAATGGAATCGGATCCGGCGCGGGGTTTTGGGGGTCTACCCATAGTGGATACCACTCGATCGCCGCCTCGACGTTCGGATTGACGTTAAGGTAATCGTCGTAGAGAGTGTTGACGGCGCTCGCGGCCATGTGACGACGGACGACCGCATCGTTCGTGTTGTCGAGATCGTCGGCGGGCATCGTCCAGAATGCGACGCGTGTGTCGGCCTCCGGAACGATCACAATCGACGTGGGGATAGTCTGCGTTTCGCCTGGGAGAAGTAGATTAAGCGTTGCGTTTACCCACCCCAGGAAGACTGCTCCGGTCGTCACATCTTCAACACGAATGGTTATGGATTCCCCGCCGTTTGTTGGAGCATTACCGCGGTTTCCCACGACGACGGAGAGCAGATCGGTTTGTTCGTCAATCAAGGCATCCACGGTCAAGTCGAACCCATCCCGTCTTACCACGTTGAGCGTCGTAGAGAGTACGTTGTTCAGTTCGTTTTCCTCGTCTTCCGTGTCATCCGAATCGACTCGAACGACGATATGGCGCTGCCCTCCGAGTAGGTGAATTCCTGTCGCAACGATAGACTCTTGAGAAAGCCAGTTGAAGATGTTTTGGTTGAACAGCTCTTGCCCATCCACAAAAACGAGAAGCCTAACTGGATCGGCCCATGCCGTTCCTGCGTTTATGAACCGGACAACCAGCTCATGATCGTACCCCTCCAAACTGATTCCGTTAATGACGAGGTCAGGTTTTGCGGGTGGATTACTGCACTGCTGCCCGTATGCCGTGTGAGCCGCGATACCGCTCGCCGACAACAATACGACCGTGAACAGACTTCGCATCATTTGCATCGTTCTATCCCCCTTGAAAAATCTATAGAAATCGATCCTTGCATTGCGACCGCCGTCGCCGCAACCTGAGGTCGACCGTCGTTCGCCAGAGGTCAGCGGCGCGACCGTCGCCAATACCTACGCCAAGAAAAGGGCGATTGTCCGGTTTCCCACTCCAGCTGAAGATTAGACGCAAACACGGCCAATTTAACGCGCTACATGAATGGCAAAGCGGCTTAGACCCCTCCCGACGACGCATGTCGGGCCATTTCCTGTGCCACTGCACTACCGATAACCCTACACGACGAACTGACCGTTGTCAAGAACTTTCTTCATTCCATGAATTATTCTGCGGTTCTCTGGGTGACGGCGCCTCGCCACATGAGACTTAAGGAAGTGTCCGCGGAGAGCGGAACTCGCGCAAGAGAGAGGCCGCCCCGCTTATAGGGGAGCGACCTGGATGATCAGACTACAGTATTCTCCTACGGTCGCGTCGACCAGACTGTCGAAAGGAACCTCATCCCGTCTGTGGGGCACGGCTTTGCAGCCGGTCTCGCCGACTGAAAAGCCCATCCCACACGTTGTTCAACAGCGACTCAGACGCATGGCAATATACCACACTTCGATAGGTACTCGCAACAGTACGGTCTAGTAGGTCTGCACGGCGATCCCGAGCCGACGCACGTGCCGCTCCCGTCACATTCATCCGTCTGCGTACAATACAGCCCGTCGTCGTTCTTTCTTGCGACGATCGACGCTGCGCGCCAGAACGAACGTCTCCTCGCCATCCGGGCCGGGCACCAGCTTCACCTCGACCCCGGCCTGGACTGCGTGCCAATCCTTCGCTGTCAGGTATTGCTCGAACCGTCGCAGCATCGCCTTGGGCGTCCCAACAATGTACGAGCCGCCGCGTTGGGGCAGCAGGCACCGCTTCTCTTCCTCAAACCGCTCGCGTCTTGTCTTGGCCTGGTGTGGCCGTGGCCCGGGCAGGTCCAGATCCTTCCGGCAGTCTTCGAGCAGCTTAGGGTCGAGTTCCGCCAACGCGCCGACAGCGGGGATGGGGGTCAGATCGGTTCGTTCCGAACGCTTGGCCAGGTTCTCGACATCGCCCTTCTCGTTGCCCTTGGCCACGTTGCAGAATCGCGTATCGAACAGATGCCAGCTCCGCAGCTGGCGGAACCGTTGGTTCAGCCGGCGATCACAGGCGCATGCAAAAGAACTGAGCCTTACGATGAACACCGTTCTCTTCGATCCAGCCCTCGTGCCAATCCACCTGGGCCTCTTCGCCCGGCTCGAAGGCGAGGGGCATGAAGACTTCCTGCGAGTATGGCTTGGACTCCCGGATATACCGGCGCACCGCCGTCGCCGAACCCTTAAAGTTGTGTTCGTCACGCAAACGCTCGTAGCCGGCGCGTTCTGGGTCAATCACGAGTCGGTTGTCAAGGATGAAGGCACGGCTAAACTGTCGTGGAAAGAAGCTGTGACAAAAAAAAGGACAAATGCCTCATGGCGATGGATCATCAACTTCATCAGCCCTGCAAGAAAGCCGTTCCCAACAACCGGCTTTCTCGAGAGCCGGAGGGGATCGAAGGATCCTTGTATCCATTGGCCGGTTTGATTCGTGCTCGATTAGCCTTGGTCGCGGCAATTGCGCTAGCTTGCGGTGTGGGATGTACCTCTACGGCAAGGGTCGCCGTCGTAAACTCCGAGCCGCAGAAACCCGCACCGCGTTTCGAAACATCGCAGGCTGGTGCGGCCTTGGATGACCATGCCGGGCAAATGGCCGAAGAGGATCAGTGCCGCGCCGAACAAGCCTACCAACACGTGCCGAGGCGAAGTAGGCGTTTTCGCGAGGAGCCGATCCGATCAACACCTCGACCCTGACCGATATTTGGCGAAATAGATCAATGACGTTTTGATGGTATGATCCGCTGCTCGGTTGTGAGGGTCGGCGATCTCACTTCACCGCTTTGCCTACTTTCGGCGTCGCAACGTGACCAGCCCCAGACCTGCGAGCATCAGTGTCAGCGAGCCCAGCCCGAAACCGCCGCAGCCCCGGAAAAATTCTTGCAATTCCGGCACCTCGATCACGCCGTCCAACGCAGGATCGATTTGCTCGCGGGCCTCGAGGATTCGAATACGGTCGTCAAAAGGACGGGCATTGACCTGTGGACTGGGACATCCGATTCGCTCCGAATCGATGACCGGATTCACCTTCAAGGTCGAGAAGAAAACGCTGCCGGCGTCTTGAACCAGTCCGATGGGAGCGGCGACCTCGGCACAAGATCCGACGTTCGGAAGGGGTCCGCTGTCAAAATCCGCGGTCGTCGAAAAGTTCGGGACACCGACGAAGCCGTCGCCGTCGATGTCGAAACCCGGCATTCGCCATGCGTACAGAATCGCCCAGATCTTCTTATCCGGTACGAATTCCGTGGTAGACGGTGGGCGAAGAAGATTCTGCCACCCCAGTCCGATACCCCGCCCGTTGTAATCTCGGTAGGTGGGCGAGTTAACCAAGTCCAAGAGACCCACTTTGCCCGCCGCGATTTCTTCCTCCGTCAAGTTATCGAGTTTCTGCGACGTATAGAAGAAAGAGGTGTTCTCGAGATCGTCCGGATCAAGCGCGAAGAACTGGTCGGGCGGACGCGTGCCTTCGCCTTCGCCGTCGGGATCGATGACGATCAGCCAATCTTGGACATCCGTCGTTCGCCAGAGCCCGTTGCCGTCCCAGTCGGCGCCGAGGAGATCCTCGACCACCGATTCGGATACGATTTCCTCGCCGAGCAGGTCTTTACGAAACAATCCCAGCAATTCTCGCATGTTCGCTGGATTGTCGATGCCTTGAAATTCCGTCACCCCGGGGGCGTCGGTGCTGGTCAAGTCATTTCCCATATCCATGCCGTTGCCAATCCCATCCTTGTCGATATCCGGGTCGTCGCTACGGTTGAACCGGACAAAGAAAGGCGCCGTATTGCCGAACGATCGCGGGTTGATCAACGGGTCGTTGTCGTCACCATCGTTGACCCCATCGCCGTCCGTGTCAGGGTTCGCCGGATCGGTGAACATAAAGCCGTCAAAATCATGGAGGAGCCCGAACGCATTGGGAAGCGCTGCCCCGGACGCATCTCGCTGCACATTATCCAGCGGGTACTCACCCACGCTGGGCATGCCGTCTCCGTTGAAGTCCGCCCACTCGTCCGGGTCGAGCCGGCCGTTGCCATTTTCATCAATAAACTTCAAGCCGAACACTTCCACGAAGTCGCTCAAACCGTCGCCGTCGGTGTCCGCGCTCACCGCACTGGTGGCCACCGCGCGGCGCGTAAAGATCGGCGTCGGTGGTGTGCCCGGCACGATGGCAGACGGTGCCGGGTAGAACACGACACGATCATTTACTTCCGCGCCGCCCAGTTCCCAATTATCCGGTAGACCGTCGCCGTCTGTATCGGCGGTGTTGTCTGGTTCGCCGTCTTTGTCGATGTCCAGTCGGTTTAGAATATTGGCCGGCGCCAGGTTGGGCGGAAACAGCTTTGAGCCGATAGTCCCCGGATCGACCACTTCCAGGACCGGATTGCCGTCGTCATCAAATACGACCATGCCGTCGTCGTCTTTCACCTCGCGCGTGATCTCGTTCTCGAAATCCAGTACGCCAATCGCCATCAGCTCGGCATTCGTAAGCTTCTCCGTACACATGCCGATTCCGGTACAGAGGACGTCGATGGAGATGGGGAGCACGACCTGAGACCCATCGGTATCTTCTACGGTGACCGTGAAATTATTCGTACCCACGTCATCCGAAGGGGCGGTATAGACGAATTCGAAGATGGAATCGTCACCTGCCAAATCCGTCTCCTCGAAGCCGCCACCGGCAATCGGTCCATCGTCGGAAATCGTGACGGCGTAGGGCACGGTGCCGCCGCTGACGGTGAT
>JADFIX010000242.1 GCA_022566435.1 Planctomycetota bacterium | reverse complement strand
CCGCATGGGCGACCTGGACGCTGACGGCGATCTGGATTTGGTCGTACAGACTGGAGGCGGCGCTTCCATCCTGTTTAACCAGCTCATCCCCTAGTCCGGCGATCGATGCAATGGGCCGGTCTTGGCAGCGTACTGGCGGAGGAGGCGGCAAATGGTACGTGTTGAGAGAGATGTCTTGGCGACTTCGATGAATGAGGCGGGTCCTCGGAGAACTCATGTCAATAAGAAGCAATCATTGCACGTGGCTTGGCATAGCCATGCCGGCGCTGTCAGCTACAATTTGCGGTTGCGGGAACGGTGGGGTGTTGGGTCTCGCCGGAGCGAGGGCAAAATGCAACGAGTCACGGTTGGCAGGTAGCGGAATGCCGATGACCGATGCAGAATGGGAGAACTTGGTTGCTACGCATCAGAGGGCGCTTGACGAGGGAGTATCCCGCGAGTTCGCAATTGCTTTCGGCAATCTTACTTGTGGTGGCGAGGACCTATGTGTCCGCTGCAACGAGGCCCTTGTAAACGCACTTTGGCCATAGTGGCATGATCGACCTGACAGGCACGAGCTACGCTAGAGCAATCGCATCTGAATTTCCGGAACGCGCGTGGCGCGCGTAATAAAGAGGTTCGATCATTCTGCGAACCTCGAGCCCAGGTTGTCAACGGTTGCCGAGGCGTCGAAGGAGTCCATTCGTAAGTCCTTTGTTGGCAAGGCGTACGGAATAAACGAGAGGGACAGGCGGGCAAACGCCCCACGCATCACTCTGACAAGCGGAAATGGGCCGGATTTGGCGTTCAAGAACAAGCAATTGTCGTCAGCAAGGTCGTTCGGTTTTGAGATTGGGCCAAAATCCGGTAGAATTGCGAGTTTGGAGGCCTCAAATGGGAAATGTCCGTTTCAGGCGATTTCAGCCGTTTCATTTCGTAGCGAACGACATTTGTGGTAGAATGCGTGGGCAGGTCGGAGACGCCACGGCCGCCGAATCGAGCGGGAGTCGTGCCATGAAAGTGTTGTTGTTGTCGGTGTTGCTTGTCGTTGTCGCCGGATGCCCTTCTGTGGCTGAGGTGGGAGACGATCCGTCTGGGCAAATAGCAGACGCGCCTTCTGAGCAGGGAATAAACGAATGGTGTCATAATACACCGGGCGATCCGTCCCTACTCCCAAGTGGAGTTTCTCGTGCTGATGCTCGTTCCACCTGTTTTGAGTGGAGTAATATGACCGATGACAGATTTGAGAGACTATTCAATTCGGCACAGGGCATACACGACGACGGCTGCACGGTGGGCGCTTACGGTAGTTTGATAAGATGCACTTCCATCACCGGAGGCGAAGCCTGGGAAATGGCCTGTGCAGCCTGCTTCCGTGATATAGCCGCAGCTGTCTGGAATTAGCGGAAGCCTAGCCTACACAGCCACGCCAGCGCCGCCCAGATCATCGGACATGGAATAGGAATGCGATCAGGGTGAAAACGACCATCGAACGGCTCACTTTCCTTACGTGTGTTGCACAAAACGTCACGCGGTATCTCTCGACTGCGATCATTATTGTGCCCTTCATTTGTCTAGCCGGATGTCCACCCCCCGTACCGGAAAGTCTTGAATCAGACGACGCAGCAAACGTGGGTCTGGGTCCGGCGAATGAATCGCCGACACTCGATTCCTCTGGCGATGCTTCACCCGATGCGATCGCCTCGGCACTGGTTACTTTTGGTTTCGAAGTAACAGTTACATATTCTCGAACGGACGAAATCGCGGTGGGTCAGCAGGGCGTTGGTCGAATCATGTATGACACGAGCAACGCCATGGGATTCGGAAGATTCGATGCCCCACCAGCGAACTTTGAGCTTGAATTGGGTTCTGTCTTACTCGTAGCAGGTTCCAAGGCGTCTGATTTTCGCCCGGATTTTCAGATCGACGTCAGAAATGATAAAATTGTGATCGTAGACCGAGAGGAAATGGATGCGCTGTCGTTCTGGGGCCATAACATTGCTCGGGAGATTGATGGCTTCAATGTCGATATGGCGCTCATATTGCACGATACCACAGGAACCCTTCTGAACGACAGATCAATACCACACGACGTTCCGCTCCTATCCGACTTTGATCTAACCTACTTTCAGGTACGTTACGAAGAACCGCCCGGCAGTGAAATATGGTACGCCCTGATGAACTTGTCCGTCGACGCTATCACGGAGGTCACCGACGGCACAGCCGACGGCAGCGACGAGGACACAGGCGATGAAGTCAGCGACGGCGCGGACACGATCTACGTCGATGACATCGCACCTGTTGGCGGAGACGGTACCAATTGGGCCACCGCGTTCACGCATCTGCAGGATGCCCTCGCGGTAGTCAGCACCGGCGACGAGATCCACGTGGCCGTGGGGATTTACAGGGCTGATCAAGATGAAGCTGGGAACGTCGCTCCCGGAGACCGTTTTGCGACGTTCCAACTATTAAGTGGCGTGGCGATCTACGGCGGTTATGCAGGTCTTGGCGCGCCAAATCCCGACGTGCGCGATATTGTCCTTTACGAGACGATCCTCAGCGGTGCCCTGGCCAGGGCTTGCGTACAGGATTTGGATTGCGGAGAGATCGGCGGACTGTGCGTGGACGGCTTCTGCAACATAATGCAAGGCAACAACCAAAACAGCTTTCACATCGTCACCGGAAGCGGCACTAACTCTACGGCAATTCTCGACGGTTTCAGCATCACGGCGGCAAACGCCAACGGAACCAATCCCTACAATCTGGGCGCCGGGATGTACAATTCCGACGGCAGCCCAACGGTCACAAACTGCACCTTCGAAGGGAATACTGCCGCAACTGGCGGCGGGATGTACAACGGCAACGGTAGTAACCCGACGGTGACCAACTGCAGTTTCATCGGGAACATGGCCAGGGGCTTCCGCGTCGGGGGTGGTGGAATGAATAATAACGCCAGCAACCCGACGGTGGCCAACTGCAAGTTCAGCGGAAACTCGGCCGCTACCGGCGGCGGAATACGCAATAACAATCGCAGCAATCCAACGGTGACCAACTGCGCTTTCAGCGGAAACTCGGCCGCAGAAAACGGTGGCGGAATGTACAACATCGGCAACAGCCACGCGACGGTGACCAACTGCACGTTCAGCGGAAACTCGGCCGTTTCCGGCGGCGGGATGTACAACCAGATTGTCAGCAATCCGGTGGTGACCAACTGCACGTTCAGCGGGAACTCGGGCGTTTTCGGCGGCGGGATGGGCAACAACCGCAGTAGTCCGACGGTGACCAACTGCATCCTTTGGGGTAACCGCTCCCCGCAGATCTTTAACACAGGCCTAACCGGAACACCGGTGGTCAATTACAGCGTTGTTCAGGGCGGCTGGACCGGTGCCGGCGGAGTTGGCAACATTGACGCCGACCCCCTGTTCGTCGACGCCGACGGCCCTAACGGCACGCTTGGAAACGGCGATCATGATCTTCGCATTTTGCCCGGTTCGCCCGCAATAGACTCCGGCAGCAACGCGGCGGTGCCGGAAGGTATCATCACCGATATCGACGGCAATCCGCGCTTTGCGGACGACCCCAACACGCCGAACTGCCCCGAACCTGATGCCGACTGCGGCACGCCGCCAATCGTCGATATGGGGGCCTTTGAGATTGAAGCGAACGACCCATGAGGACTGGACACGACGCAACGAATGGCCGCTGGACGTTTCTGACACGATAGCCCGTTGCGGAGGAGAGCGTCGCCACGCCAAGCAGCGCGACTCCCCGACGCACGTGGGCGAATTCCGATAGGAGCTTCCCATGTACAGACGACAACCACACCACCATCGTTGCATCTTATTCTCGCTTGCGGCTATCTTGGTCGTATCCGCCCTCGGCTCAAGCCGGGTGACCGCTCAGCTTACCATCACCGAAATCATCGACCGCACCGGCGACGGCGCGGACAACATCCTCCTTGGTCCTAGCGGCGTCGCCGTGGACGCCGCGGGCAACGTCTACGTGGCGGGAGGTTCCGGTGACGGACGCTTTCAAGATCACGCCCGACTCGGACGGCGATGGTGACGGCTTCGATCCTCCGGCTGATTGCGACGATGCCGACCCGAACGTCAATCCTGGCGCCACCGAGCCGGATAACGGTCTTGATGATGGTACGAGTGACATGGATCCCACGATGAATGACGGGCCGACCGCCGGGAGAGCCACTCCCGTATTGTGCGGTGCGGCGATGATGGGCACCTTTCTCATGATCCTGCTCGGGCTGCTTTCGTTATCCATCGCTTGTCGGCGTGGCCACGTTCTACCGCGCCGATAACGCGGTGTGCGCCCTCTGCGACCGGCCGGCGGTTTTTCAACGCCACAAGAAAACGTGGTCTCGAAATCCATGTTTGAATGATCTGCGTCAACCGGATCCCTGAGCACAAAACTCAAGCGCGTCGCGATCGGCGGGGCGTTCGGCGCATTTCGCTGCACGGCATATGCCGGTTGAAAGCGAGAATCGTTGCGATTCGGCAGATCTTCCGTCAGGTCCGAACGTACCAGACGAGGATGGACCGGAGACCGCGCCTATGTGCGGGGCATTCGGCCGTTTGCCCATGATGCTGATATTCCTTGGATTAGCGGTGCTACAAACGATTAGATTCAGCACAGCGAATCGCAGCGGCCGCTTGGCCTAAGTGTCCCCGGCGGGATCCTCGACGATCTCGTCACCGCGTTCGCCTTCCTTGCCGTGACACCCTAACCGGCCTTCAATCTGAACAATTCCGGTTCCGCCTTCGGCGAGTTCCACCTCGACCTGCAGCGTGCGAACACGACTTGCCGCAATTGATAACGGTGAACGCGCTTCACGATCTGGCAGCTTGGCCATGATGTCCGCAGATACTGTGAACGAGCCCGTGTCCTCAACTACACACCATGCCGAAATCCAATCCCCGTGTACCAGTCCAGCTGAGCCGTGAGGGTCCGTTGTTCCAGGGTGTGCCGTATGACAAGCGGCGTAGTGTGCTGAACGATCCCAGCACGCGCGGCCACCCATTTGACGGTCCGCTGGGTCATGCCAATCCCTCGGTGCGTAACAAAACGCACCTCAAGCAGCTTCCGGACGCGCGGCGTCATCGGCACCACGCGCCGCTTGCTCTTGCTTCCAAACGGGCCGCCTTTGCCGTACACCACGATCCGCTCGAACTGCCACTCGACATTCTCCGGCCGAAGGTTACAGTACTCACTCACGCGGACGCCGGTGTCCAGTAGCGTCCAGACGACCAGCTTCTCCTCGAAGCTCTCGCAGGCGTTGGCCAACGGGTCGACGTTGCCAGCCCGAAGCGGCTCTCGGCGAAAGGTGTAGGACATGATATCCTATTGTCGCCACCGGCTAATAAAGGCGACCGGTCGTCGCGATCCCGCCTCACGGGCCGGCGTAGCTTGAGCTCGGGTCCGGGCTAGTTGTCCCAAATGTGGGTGGAAGGCGACATCGGCCAACTTCCGGTTACGGGCTGAAACGCCCAGTGATTGAGTCCGCACCAGGAATCGCGTCTGACCACCAAGTTGCTCGATCTCGTCCTCGGGCAATGCTCAGTGCCCATTGTCGATGTGGTCGAGAATGGTGGAGATCTTCACAGCATCGCTCCGGTTCGCTGAAGCCAACCCTTCACTTCGCCGCTTGCTTCCGCGCCAAGTCAATCGTCATCTCGGGGAACCGTCCCAGCCGAACACGAACCGGTCGCCCATGGATGCGACGGTATACATAGAAGGTCCGGCTTCCTCTTGTTGTAACGCAAAGTGCAAGGGCCGGTGTGCGCTTGTCGTAGACGTAAACGCGCTCCTGGTCGGTGGGTGGCTTAATCGCTACGATAGCCGCCCTCGTGAAGCTGAACCTCGTGACGGGCTTCGGCATGGCTCCATGCTCCCTCAACCGGCAGTTGGTCCGTGCTACGTACGTACTACATTCTGACGCCATTTCGGCTGATTTCAGTCTACTACAGAACGGGTCAAATCACCAGTAAATCATTGACATGTATGCACTTACCGATTTCCGGCGACAGTGGTTATCGGTCGTGAAACTGTTTCGCTGACAGTCGGTCCGTGCGACCTGAGCTCGGAGCCCCGGCGATTCGTTTTGTTCGACGCGGCCGCTTTTTTTCAGCCGCAAATCGGTGCAAATCTTATTAGACCGCAACGGTTGATTCTATCCAACATCAAGAGCACGCTCATGAAACAGAAAGCTGATTCCCAAGAGAAACAGAATGCGAACAAGACTGGCCAATACAGGTCGCGATCGATAAGCGCTCATCCGGGTGTTCCGACGCGATTCCAACCCATGCTGCTTGAGCCGTGCCTGAACAGCGCCGCGACGTATGATCCCAATTTCAACTACGCGATCGTCCTTGCCTCCTTGCTTCTCNTGCTCGATACACATGATGCAGAACGAGGGGGACGGCCAGAATAATTTGGGTGCCTGTTAACGCCTACGTCGTAG
>JADFIX010000241.1 GCA_022566435.1 Planctomycetota bacterium | reverse complement strand
CCACAACGCCGCCGCCAAGACCGGCCATCGGAAAAGAACGCTCAAGAAACTACGAAAACGGGGTATCGATCTGGCCCGAATACGGACTTGTGTAGGAAGTGACTTTGCGTTGTAGTGCTAACTCCTTTTTTCTTCCTCAGAAACTCGTTCGACCCTCTTCACCCACGATTCCCGGTTCTCTTCCAGCCGAGCGTAAGCCGTTTACCGGCGACACGCCCGCGAAACTCCGGTCGTCCCGAAGAGCGCCCTTGTTGGCTTGTGCGGATTGTGGCATCATACGCTGGCACCGACTCGGTTTGGGATTATTGTAGGGAATCTTGGATTGCCGTGGATCCTTCTAACGAAGAAACCCAGTTTCTCGATCCGAACGACGAGCCGATCGGGCACGGCCAACCCCCCATGGGGCGTCATGACCCGTCATCCGCTCCCGTTACCCAGGGTGCAGCCCGCGAACTCGCGTCAGACGGCAGGGCCGACGAAAAGCTCGACGCATCGGACTCGTCTTGGACCAATTCGGACAGCTCGCCACAAGCCAAGGCGGCAAGACACTACCCGAAAATCGAGGGCTATCGAATCCTTGGCGTCCTCGGTCAAGGCGGCATGGGAATCGTCTACCGGGCGGTTCAGAACAAGCTCAACCGATCCGTGGCCCTGAAGGTCCTGCCCGCCATCGTGGGAACGGCAAGTCCCGCAAGCGTGTCGCGCTTTCGGCGGGAAGCGACCGCGGCCGCACGCCTGCATCATACGAATATCGTTCCCATCTACGACTACGGAGAGTCACAAGATGCGTATTACTACGCGATGGAACTGATAACCGGACAGCCGTTCAACGTCGTAATTTCCAGGTTGGCAAAGCGCGACGCCCCCGCGGCATCATCATCCCGGCTCGCGGATATTCTCCAACAATCTGCCGCGACTGATCAAGACTCGCTCGGGTTTCCAGCGGTCGGTTTGATGTCCGGCGATTCTTCGGACGCAAGCGAAACGGCATCACCATCGGGAAGCGAAGTTTCGTATTACCGGCAAGTGGCTCGATGGGTGATGGAAGCGGCGGATGCGCTTCATTACGCGCACGGACAGGGCATTATTCACCGCGACGTCAAGCCGGCCAACCTGATCCTCTCGATCGACGGTCGGGTGATGCTTACCGACTTCGGGCTCGCAAAAAGCGCCGAAGACCCATCCGTCACTCGAACGGGGACGCTTTTGGGGACGGTCAGATACCTCAGTCCCGAGCAGGCGATGGCCAAGCGAATCCCCGTCGATCATCGCACGGATATCTATTCCCTCGGCGCGCTCATGTACGAGTTGCTTTGTTTTGAATACGCCTTTCCGGGGTCCGATGAACAACGGATTCTCGCAGGAATCATCACTCGCGATCCCATGCGGCCGCGTAAGATCATACCGACCGTTCCGCCGGAATTAGAAACGATCTGTCTGAAGAGTTTGGAGAAATCACCGGATGCCCGTTACCTCACGGGCCACGCGCTTGCCGAGGATCTGCGACGATACATGAACGACTTGCCGATCGAGGCGAAGCGCGCCGGGCCGATCCGCAGGGCACGGAAGTTCGTCAAGCGGCACAAGGCCGCGACCATCGCAGTGGCGGCGATACTCTCTCTGGCGCTTTCGTTTTTATACAACAACTACAGAATCCGAAGAGATCGCGCTGCCAAGATTGCAAGTCTCATCAATCACGGCATAGAGCGCTACGTCGGCAAGCAGTACGAGGAGTCCGCCGAGAGCTTCCACGAGGCCCTCGAGATCGATCCCGGCAATCACGCCGCGACGGCGTACCTTGCCTTTTCGTACAAGGATATCGCGAATCTTGGCGAGTTCGTGGAACAAGAAAAGGTGAAGATTTCGCTCGAGTACTGTGAACGTGCCATCAGTTCTTGGCAAGAGGGTCCGCCTCCGTCCAGCGATGAACGGAATGTGCCTCGGAAAGAGAACCTGCTCAACTTGAAGGCAGTGCTTCACAAGATGCGTGGAGAAGCACTTGATGGAAACCAGGCCGACCAACATTTCGCCCTAGCAAAAGACATCTACTTGGAAGCACTGCGCCAAGATCCCGAAGCGTACTACACTCGCGGAAATCTCGCAGTGGTCAACGTCCTATCAGGCGAGCTGGACGAGGCCGAACGAAACATGCGGCAGGCCACGGCCGATATCGCTTCGAGCGAAAAGACGAAGTTCTGCTTTGTTTGGCGCGATTTGGCGAGTCTTCAATTTTTGAGGGGCGACGAGGAAGCCGCGGCCAGCATTGCCAGCGGACTCGCATGCGAGAAAGCTCGAGAACATCCACAACTCGCTAACGCATTCGTCGTCAGCGCTAGGATAAAACTCGCCTCAGGCACGGATCGTGGCAAACAGGCTTTCCGAGACGTGTGGAGTACTATAGAGCTCCCGGACGGCAACAAAGCCCTCAAGAAACGCATCCTGGCCATGACTCATTTGGAATTGGGCGAGGATCAAGAAGCGATTGATGCGGCGCGTACCGCATTGATACACAAAGATATGGCCACCATCAATCATTTGATCATCGCTATTGCGGAGGCACGGAAGGGCCGACTCGTTATTGCAAAATCAGAATACAAACATGCAATCGAATTATGGCCGGAGGGGTTAGAGAACGCAGGAGAATTTGAAGCACGCGCTTCGAAGGCGTTCCTCTGGTTCGATACTGCCGACGAACTTCTCCGATTCAAGGCCCAGGCAGACGAATTGTTGGCACCTTCCTGATCGACGCAACTGCACCAAGAAACCGTCTCCTTGACCATTCACGCCGCGTATCTGGGCGAGATACGAGCCTTGAGTGGTTTTTGTCTTGCTTTTGTGTTCGATTTCGGCTAACCTTCGCAGCACTCCTGAAACGAAGGGGGGAAAGAGGCGGAATTCTCACGTCCGCCCCGGAGGTTGAATCGATTTCGTCCCAGTCAGTCCTATTGGCCGGGACAGTGACTGAAACTAACCGCCGGTGCAAATTTGTTCATCGGCGGCCACAATTCGTAAGCGGGGAGCGTTGTCATGACTGTCCGAATTCTGGCGGGCGCCGCAGTTCTTGCGGTGGTAGGGGTGTATACGATTTCTCATTCCGCGGTTTCCACCGCCATCGGGGCGGTCCTTCCCGCACCCCAGGTTTCCGATGTGGGCGAGACCGGGAACGAAAACGATGCGGCCACCAAATCCGCCACCACTCGGCGTCAAACCGTAGTGCCGCAGAATGAGTCGGACGTGAGTCAGGGTCGTACCGATCCTCCGAAGGTTGAGATGTCCGGAAGCGACCGCGTCATGCACGTCGGTCGAGTCATTAGCGGTACCCGCGTGGCGACAAAAGGCGGCGAGGCGGCGACGTCACGTGCGGCGGGCTCGCTCGCACTCGGCGCCCCGTGTAACTGCGATGAGGACTGCGCCCCGGCGGGCGACCAATGCAACCTTACACAATGCATCGTCCGTTCGTTTTGCACCGACGACGACTCGGTGCCGTGCAGTTCGAACGCCGATTGCGAATCGGCTGGCGCCGGTACATGCACCGCGGAAATCCCTGGCTGCGGATCGAACAACCCGCCGGACTGCAACTTCGTGCAGCGTTGCGACACAGTGCAGTTGATCGGCTGGCCTTGTGACGCCGATGTGGATTTCTGCACCGCGGATGAGTGCCAAGACGACGGCTTGGGTATGTCCAACTCGATATGCGTGGCCCAAGACGATGGCGCCGGCGGTTCGCTAAGCCCCTGTGGCAAGCATTGCGTCGGAGGTCCGGCGAACGGTCTTCGTTGCAACCAGGCGAGCGATTGCGCTCAGGGTTCTTGCCAAATTACGTCGGGCGGCGGTTGCGATAGCGGCGCCGAAGCTTGCTACGTGGGTGCGTCTCTCGCGACGGCCATCGGTCGTTGCTGTTCCGACGAGCCTGAGCCGGCGTGTACCGAAACCGACGAAGCCAGTTGTGCGAGTGGTGAGTGGTACCGCTATCGCAGTCCCGAGGACCAGCAAGGCGATGGTTCCTGTATCTGCCCGAAGTATGGCAGCGGCGTTTCTCCTTCCGGCACCGACCAGGGTTCGGTCGGTTTGGTTCGCCCGTCCGGTCTGGTATGCGAGGTTGGTTCGGAAATTAGCGTCGAAAACGGAGGCCCCACGGTTTACTGCGAGGCCGACTTGGCGACAAATTTCTGCCTAAGGCGCTGTGTGGGTGGTGACAGA
Source organism: Planctomycetota bacterium (assembly GCA_022566435.1). Taxonomy (GTDB): domain Bacteria; phylum Planctomycetota; class Phycisphaerae; order UBA1845; family UBA1845; genus JADFIX01. The sequence goes on along the minus strand of JADFIX010000241.1, from coordinate 2,259 downwards.
AACAGTGAACCCTGCGTCGTCGACAACCCGGACTGCGCCAGGCTCGGCTCATGTAATAATGACCAGATCAATTTCTGCCTCCTCGCGAACGCGGGCGCCGATTGCCCCGATCCCAAGAACGACACTTGCGTCGCGTTCGATCCGGGCGTTTGTACGGACGACCCATGCGTTTCCAATGCGATCGAGGGCGGCTGCGAAGACGGCTTCCTGAGCCTCGGTGATGACTACGCGACATCGAACGGCGGGTACCTGCGGGTCACTGAGTTCCGCTTCCGCGGTGGTATCACCAATTTGGGCGAAGATTTTGTCATCGAGTTCTGGAACGACGCCGGAACTCTGCTGATTGATGCGTTCTTGGTGCCAAACCTCGGCCGCACCGGCACACATGACTGGACGATCGAGGTCGATTGTTGGCCGAACTGCAACGCCCAGCAAAATGAAGTTCCCGAGCAGAATCCGATCATCATCCCGCCGACGGGCAATGTGGTCATGCGTTCGGTGCGTACGGTCGGCACCATAGGCGGCGCCGCCGCGTTCTGGGAGCAGACGGACAATCCGGCCGACGTGGGATCGAATGACGGCTCGAGGTCTTGGGTCGACGGCGACAGGGACGGCAACCTGGGCACGAACGTCTATATTTTCGAGCTGGTGGGCACGAAAGTGCTGGATCCGCTCGGTGCTTGCTGTAACGACGCCGAATCTTGCGAAGACACGCATCGTTGGGAATGCGGTGTCTGTAGTACCGGCGGAGCGCTATGTGCTAGCACGCTTTTGGACTGCCCGGTCGGCGGCTTGGACGGCGGCTTCTGCCAGTTCAACCGCTGGTTCGGCCCCAGTTCACACACCGATTTGGAATTCGGTAATCCGGAAAATCAATTGTGCGACGGCATCGCGCCGTGTGACAAGGGTGCCTGCTGTGACGGCGAAACCTGCACGGTGACGAAAGAGGTGGACTGTGCCGGTAGTTTCCAAGGCATCGCCACCGACTGCACGCCGAACTGCTGCCCGGTCGACGTCCCGTCGGGGTCCGACTGTGCTTGTGAAACGTCGACTTGTGTACAGATTGCTCTGTCTTGCTTGGGCGGGGGCGATGAAGGATCCAGTTGCGTCGATGACAACGACTGTAATGTGACGGATCCCGGTGATCCGGGCACCTGCGGCAATCTGAATCTCGGCTTCCTTTGCGATACGGACGCCGATTGCGAGGGCGGTATTGCCACGTGCGTCTTGCAGTGCGTGCCGGGTGCCCGTACGGGTCTCAACCTTCCGTACGAGTGCCATGACGACTTCGGCAGCCCGGTGGATCCGCTCACGCCTTGCAATCCCAAGGATGTGGACATATGCGCGTTAATTGATCCGCTGTGGACGTGTGAGCAGTCGTTCAGGAGTTCGGTTTCTGTGGCACGTAATGACACGATCACGCCTTCCTTCACTACGATTCAAGGCGATGCGTGCTCGCTGAATACCGCGGCCGATCGCGTCGGCTGGTTCGAATTGATCGATCTGAAAGATCTGACGCCGGGCGACGGTTCGGACGACTGCTTTATTCTGACGGTCGGTCTCTGCTGCACCGATCCGATCCTTTCCCCGGTCTGGCCGTTCCTGAGTTCATTCAAGAACTGCCCGTGCAATGAAATGTCAGACGTGATCGGTCAGGCGCCGGATATCGATATCAGTGGCGACCAATTGGACGGTTACGGTGACAACGGTAAGGCCAGTGTGGCCGGACGTTGTGAGGACGGAAACTATTCGGCGACCTTTACGGTGCCGCCGGGTGAGTATGCTTACCAGGTCAATTCGGACACCAACTGTGCGGGTTCGACGATTTCATGTGACGATTCGGACGATTGTCCCGGTTCGTCCTGTGTCGTACCGAATCCGGACTACTCGGTCGTCTTCACGGTTGAATCATGTCAGATCGCCGCATGTTGCCTCGGAGCATCGTGCATCGAGACCAACGCGTTAGACTGCGCCGCACAGGAGGGCACCTACCTGGGTGGTGGCGACCAGCCGATTGTTTCCTGTCAGGCCGGCTCGTGTGAGCTGGGCGCCTGCTGCGTGGGCGGCACGTGCCTGGACGATGAGTTCCACGATGAGTTGGCCGAGTGCGTGGGCGCCGACGGTATCTACCTCGGCGGCGTCGATTGCGAGTCGGGTCCCTGCCCGGCTTGTCCTTACGATTCGCCGCAGAATTGCCAGCAGGTGCAGACGATCTTCGGTGCGGTCCCGCTGATGGACCGAAAACCGGAGAACGGAAGC
>JADFIX010000240.1 GCA_022566435.1 Planctomycetota bacterium | reverse complement strand
AGGTGCCATCGACAGCGCTGCGGCGATCTTGTCGCCGGGAAGCGGCGGATCGTGATACCCTCTTGCGATTCCCGCACCGGCAACGAACCGATGTGATCGCCGGCGACGACGGTCACCGCGTGTCCGTCATCCGTAAGCGCTCGCGCCAGTTTGAGCACGTATTTTTCGACGCCCCCGACGCTGGGATGCATGCGGTGTACGAAGAATAGGATCTTCATGATCGACTCGATCCGAATGGCATGGAGAATCGTTCACGACGGGAAAAGCGCTCCCGTCGACCACGACCGCCGTGGCGAAATTGACTTGAATTGCGGAGATTCCAAGAATGATTGTCATGGATCTGAGGGATCCCGAAAAGTTACCGTAAACGACATACGTGGCTCGCTGTGTAACCACGCATTCCATTCCCGCTGGTTCCGATCCACTTTCGTCGCGTGTTCGGTAAAATTGTTGGTGGAAAGTGTCAACAGCGTAATGAGCCCGCCCGCGAGCATCAGAACCTGCACGGTCCCCGATCCGTGTCGGGCAATTCCCACTTCTCGCCAGTTGGGTGGCAGCGCTCGACTCATCACAAGCACGCCTGGAACGGCGCTGAGTCGCAACAGAATCCACGACCGGTGTAATCGTTCGACGATATGACCACAGGAAGCCAACTGAGTCGCGCCTTTCTTTATCAATGAAGCGCGTCGCGATGGGCCAACATGACCAGCACCCAGCCCATCGATCCATCAAACCTCGATCGAACATGACCCCAGTCAGGCCACCGATCGTATAGCCGCTTACCCCACAAACTCCCGACGGACTGCCAAAAACCCATCGTGTGGATCTCGACGCGACAGAACCCGGCCGCACCCGCTCGACGACGAAGCTCGTGTTTGCTGTAAGGGAGTTCCATGCCGTACGGCCACCACCTACGAAACTCCAAGTACGACTTCCAGAGCCGATACGGCGGACATCGCGCGTGCGGCACGCTGACCATGGACAATCCGCCGGGCTTCAAGACGTCGAAATGAGTGGCTAGCACGCGGGTTCGCTCATCGCCCTTGAAGTGCTCGATCACACCGACGGAGAGCGAGACGTCGAAATCTAGTTTCCATCTAGCTTGACCGGATAACAGATCACCTTTTTCGAACTGTGCGGACAGTCCCAAACGGTCGAATCTCTTGCGTGCGGCGTCGAGGGCGCGATCGCTGCGATCCATGAGCGTCACGTGCGCTCCCTGCTGTGCGAGCATAACGGAAAGGTCCCCCCTACCGCTTCCAAGCTCGATCGTTCGAAGACCGTCGATGCAACCGAACGAATCCTCCAAACGGCGTGCGACGAGCTGCCAGCGCGGGCCCTCCCGCTCGCGCAGCAAAAGTGCATCGTCCTTGTCGTCGCTCGGACGGTAGCGCCAGAGACGATCCCACACCGATTCAGACGATGGGACCGACGAGGCTGGTGATTCGACTAGAGTGCAGGCAGCAGCCATTCGGGATACCCGTGACAACGAACAACAAGCAGCCCCCCTCACCAGGTGAAACCGTACGAGTTATCGGATGGCTTTTCGCCGACCTGAAGTTCAGTTAAGCGGGTCATGAAGGCAAACAGGGATGGCGAATCCCGAATTCCGTGATGCTAACGGTGGAAGTGGTCGCTGCTACGGACCGATAAGAGTGGCAGAGTCTACGGCTAGTCTGGGGCTCGGAAACGGGCGGGCAGGGGTCCCGATGTACTTCGGGATTTGCCCGTGAGAACGCCCCACCGACACGAGCCGGTTGGCGCTTGCCCATGCCGCCGGTCGTCGTGCTTCACAGGCGGTTGGATTGCAGCATGATCGTCGACAGATCTCGATCATCCCCGCGACGGCTGCTAATATTGGCGGCCGCGTTCCTGCCGTTTGCGGCGTTTTCTTTCTCTACGGTTCTTCGCCGAATCGTTCTGGAACCGTCCTGATCTGCGGGGCCTGTGTCATGTTTTCCAGGGCGGGATCCGGATACTAGGTCGAGGCGCGCGAGTGATGCGTCTGACGGTTCTTGGGCAACCGACGCCCGCCGGCATCCGATGAATATGTACCGCGTATCACCGAGCCGAGCCGCGTCAAAGGACCCGTGTATGGACACCGAGACCATTCGCCAACTGATCGTTCCCATCGAAGGGTACAGCGACCTGAGGCGACGGCTGCTGTGCGGCGAACTAGAGCGGTTCCGCAAGAGTTTGGAATGGATCGAGCCTCGCCCGGGCAAAAGCCTGCTGGACCTCGGGTCACGCGGCGATCTGGTCCCGGTATTCCGGGAGCTTCTGGGTTTCGACCGCGTGGTCTGTGTGGACGCCGCGTCCGGAGCGAGGCGACAGACGTTGGTGCATGACAACGGCGCCGTGTTCGAGTTTGAGGCTCACCGCATCAATCTCGAGACAGAACCCTACCCGTTCCCGGATCAGTGCTTCGACCAAGTCGTGGCCATGGAGTCGATCGAGCACCTGGCGATCGATCCGATGTTCATGTTGGCGGAAGCCAACCGTGTCCTCAAACCGCGCGGTGCACTCCTGCTGACGACACCCAACATCGCATCGCTGTCGTCGCTGTATCGTCAACTCTGGGGGAAACACCCGGCGATCGGTGGCCAAACATTCGGCCCAGGCACGATGGACCGCCATCATCGCGAGTACGTGCCGGACGAAGTGCGCCGTATAATGCAGGCCGCCGGATTCGAGGTTGATCGGCTCGATACGTTCGACCCCCAACCACTGCCCAAGGCGGTGCGGAAGGTGAAACGCCTGTTGAGGGTGCTCCGCTGGCTGAAGCCGGACCTCGACACGGACTATCGCGGACGCGTGATTCGTTGTTCCTGCGTGAAGATAGGCGAGGTGACCGAACGCTTTCCCGAAGCCATCTACCCCCGATACGACTTCTACGACTACCCAGCCTACGACAAGGAGTTGGCGGCCCGGTTCGATGGTCGTCGATACTGGCGCACCAACGTGGTCGCGTGCCGCGAATCGAGCGATCGATACACCGAGCGTCACGATCCAGAGCCGATCGGCGCGCCTTGCAGGCCACGTAACGCCATCCCACCATGAGCCTCGTCTCGATGTGCCGGCCAAAGATCGTGAAAACCACCGTCATACCTTGCAAGTGACCAGGCCCCGCTGAAGACGCTAAACAGACACCCCGCATCGAACCGATAAGAACAGCAGAGTCTGTCGACATGTTGTCGGCACAAGCCAAACGACACGGAAACGCCACCAATGCCCTCGAGCGTGCCTTACGCCGTTCCCATTATCGCCAACGTCGCACGCCAACTGCGTCCGGCCCGCGTACTGGATGTGGGCGTGGGCTTCGGCAAGTACGGCTACTTGCTGCGGGAGTATACCGACATCTGGGATATGCGGAACGTGGACGACTACCGACCCGAGCGCTGGAAGACGGTCATCGACGGCGTCGACGCCACGGCCGCGTACATCACGCCCCTGCACGAGTACATCTACGATACGATACACATCGGGGACATTACCGAATTGATCGACACGCTGGGGACATACGACCTCATCATCATGGGCGATGTGGTGGAACACTTCGACAAGCCAGTCGGCGAGCTCTTGCTCGACAAGCTGTACGAGCATACAACCAAGTGTATGCTTCTGACCTTTCCGCCGAATTGCCGCGTCAATGTCAGCGACAACGTGCTCGGCAACCCCTACGAGGCGCACCGAAGCGCCTGGAACGGCAAAGACTTCCGTCGCTTCCCCAGCGCAGAGTATAAATTACTCGAGGGTCGCGCCGCCCTGGTGGCCATCACCAAGCCGCCGCATTCACCTCCCCTTCTCACCCCCTGCTTCGGCGTCCGCCGCCGCGAAGGCTGGAAGGGTCTTGCCACATCAGTTCTCGTGCGAACCATCGGCCCGGTGAATGCTTCGCGCCTTGCGACTTGGCTTGCCGGTGAAACGCGAATTATGCGGGCATGATAGAGTGATGTGTCCGGGACGCATCCTACTGATCTTCTCAATCGTCAACACGATTCCGACACGGGCGTTTCTTCACGATTGAAGCGAGCACGGCATAAAGCCTGAATAGCGTTCACCGCCGTTCGCCATTGCCGATGGCAACGAAACGACTCCGTGAAGTACTTGGCGGCCGACGCGTAATTCCGGCTCTTGTATTTGTCGAAGGCAAGTTGGCGAGTGCAGGTCGCGAGATTCCGATGCACGACCCGCCGCTGTGTCCGGTTCAGATCACCGAACTCGGCTTTGATACGCAAGAGTAATTGTCGCAGTTCGCCGAAATTAGCTTGGCGATCGGTTCGTGCCAGGCTGCCCGCCGTGAAATGATGCAAGCAGAGCGGCTCATCGACGAATCCGGCAGGCGTGATTCGGGCGACGCGCAGATAGAAGAGCCACTCCTCGGCGTACGACTGATCGCTCGGGAACCGAATATCCGTGCCGAGCACATCGCGGCGAACCATGCCGGAAATGGTCGATACGAAGTATTCGCGAATGAGCCAATCGAACAGACTTCCACGGCAGACGCAGAAGCCGGGGGCAATTTCCTCATACGGTACGGCACGCGCCAGCTTCGTCTTTTCGTCGAATGCGCTTTCGTGTCGTGTCCCGTCGAGATCGACAAACGCAATGTCGCAATAGACAAGCCCCAGCTCGGAAGCACGCTCCAATAGCTCCACCTGCCGCGCGAGCTTGGTCGGCAAGAACTCGTCGTCGGAATCCAAAAAAGTCACGAATCGCCCGCGGCATCGATCGATGCCATGGTTGCGGGCGGCCCCGGGACCGGCATTCGACTGGGAAACGTGCACGAATCGCTCCCCAAGCCGGCGCTCATAATCTTGCGCGAGGTCGGGCGTTTCGTCGATCGAGCCGTCGTCCACCAGCACGATTTCCCAATCCTTCATCGTCTGAGCGATGATGGAATCGATGGCACGCGAAAGCAGATGTGCGCGATTGTACGTCGGCAGCACGATGGATACGGTGGGATCATTCACGACGCGGCCGTCTCCAGAGGCGCCGTCTGTGGATCGCGCTTTTCGCTCGCCCGCGCCGCCAGCTTATCAAGCCATTCGGCGAGCCGCTTGGTCAGCGCTACACGGCTGAACTGGTCGATGTCAAAGGGGTCGTAGAGTTCCGCCAGGCTACTGTTGTGCCACGCACCAAAAAGACGACCGATGGCCTGCCCGATTTCACTGTCGTCGAAGTTGGTCGCCAGTCCCGCCCTTTGAGACTGAACGATCCGCTCCGCCTCGCCATCCACGGGCCCGACAACGAGTATGGGCCGTCGCGCTGCCAAATACTCGAAGACCTTCGCGGGTATTACGGAATCGGCGTTCGGTCCGTCCGGCACGTTCAGGAGTAGGACATCAGCGTCAAACATCTCGCGAATCGCCTCGCGGTGCGAAACTTCGCCGGTCCTCGACCAGATCACACCGGTCGCGTCGACCCGCGACGCGGTCAGCCGGTCGATGTGTCCCACAATGCGCAGCTCGAATGAGTTCTTCGCGGCCTCCGTTTCTCGAAGAAATCGCGACAGCCCCTCGAAAAAGACGTCGGGCGTACGCCAGCGGTCGAATCGACCGACGTGGGCCAGCACGAACCGATCGCCTTTTGTCGCCACTTCCGCGTGATCCGAACAACCGTCGAAATCCTCTGGATCGAATCCATTGGTGATGGTCACGAATTTGTCGCGATGCCCGGGCAGGTGAGATGCGAGGATGTTCCTCTGACGACCCGACACACCAATCACCATGTCGGCCGACTCCAGAAACTCCTGCTCCAATCTGCGGTGGGCCGATCGCACGGGCGCGGAGGCTTCGCGGTAGCGATAGTCGTCCGTCCACAGATCTCGAAAGTCCGCCACCCAGGGCAAGCCGGTGGCTTCGCGAACCTTCATCGCCAGCAAATGGTTCGACGCCGGGCTGAAAGTCGAATATAGCACATCGATCCCTACGTCCGCGATAACCCGAAGAAGGGGTCTCACGCTAGCGTCCGCCCAGGACGCACATTCATCCGGAAACGGCGACCCGGCATGTCGCGTTCGCAACCGCCAATCGAGACGCTTCGCCGCCGCGCCCAACAGGCCTGCCTTGTCGGCACATCGGTGGATCGATTCCATGAGCGTGGGCATTGCCCGATTCCCACCTACACTTCTATGGATTGGCAGGCCGCAGGGCACATCGGACAAGAGCGTTTCGTCGGCCGGCAACGCGCTAGAACACTCTTGCGTCCAAACCACGGGATTCCATCCGGACTGCGGCAGGTACTTGACGAACTTCAGAGTCCGCTGCACGCCTGAGCCGCCTGTGGGCGGGAACGCTGACGCAATCACCAGCACTCTTCGGGAACGGTTGTGCGACAACATTGGCTTACCAATCCAAGTAGACGTTGAAAGGGTCTGTGACGGCGTTTCGTCTGGACCTGCGCACCGCTGACTCGACCGTATTATCGGCATCCGTCACTCGCCGGTTGTGTTCGCGTA
>JADFIX010000239.1 GCA_022566435.1 Planctomycetota bacterium | reverse complement strand
GGTTATTGGGCAAAAGAGACCGAGCCGTGTAAAGATAACCGTCCTCTTCCTGAGCGGCTGCAATTTTGGCGATCAGTTCGTCGAGATAACGGTCGAGTTTGGGATCGGGATGGAGCGCCAGCGAATAGGCGGCTCCTTCGATCACCTTAAAGACGTCGGAATCGTTGTAGTAAATGCCTTTGAATGTCCCCGGTTTCAGTCCGCCCGCCGCGGCGAAGTTGTCGATGCGACCGGTCTCTTCGCACTTACGAAAGTCGTACGGAATGGTGACTTTACGGTTGGTTTCCAGACGAGGCAGCCAGAATGAATCCTGGATTTTCACATGCGTAAACGGAACCGGTTGAATGGGATAGTCTTTTTTTCGTTCCGAGTTTCCGTTTGCGTTTCCGACAACAACAGCGACCAGTAAAAGAGCAGCATGCATGGTTTTCTCCCTTCAAAAGATGTCGGGCGCATTCTACCAGAAAGGAATTTCAAAAGCACGGATGAAGAGATTCCAACATCATCAGCTTTCAAGGTTTTACACTTCCGACGCGGAACTCGTCGATCGGTGATTGACCATACCGAATAGCTTCGCCGAGTATCTTGAGGCGAGAGCAGCGGTTGTTGTAAAGTGAGGGAAGCGATTCGGGATCACTCAATTTGCATTACTTTTACAGTATCGATTGAGATGATAACGATTGAATTGAAAGGGATGTTGTGCAAATAAATCGAGCCATCTCGTTTGCTGCTACCGATTACTGTTATGGTTTCTGGGTGGTTTGTTCGTTTTTACTGCTATCGTGAAATCGCTCGATCTTCGGAAATTTTCGGAGAAGATTTCGGAATTCGGCATCGTGTTCGAGGGTTTTGAATACTCGACTGCACTCATCCTTGTTGCCTGCAAGTTGGTTGCTGGAATTGCATTATTTTTCGATATCAACCGACATTTCCCAAATGGCGTCTGCTCAGCAACGTCACCGAGCCTCCTCGTCGTTATCATACCCGTTTCCAACAGCGCATGCAAGATCGACGCGTGTGATCCGGGTGCTGGAACCGAACGACGCCTGTCCCTAGCAAACACTCCGTCCGGACCGTTGCACTTGCTCCTTGACGTACTGCACGGACTCGCCTTGCAATAGCAACAGGCTTGCGAACGTGTGCCGGATATCGCGGAACCGGAACCGCGGTACGTCGGCCAATTCGATCGGTTTGCAGAACACCCTGCGGTGGAAGTTGTCGTCGCAAAGCGGACCCCCGGTCGTGCTGGGGAAGACAAACTGGACCATCTCCGGCCGACCGCGTCTTCCGGGAGTGTCCATCGATTTGAACTGCCCGCCGAACTTCCGGAGTAACCACAGAAACGGGAAACGCTCTGGCCGACTCGGTTTGATCCTTTGTGGCGGCCCCTACACACGAATCCAACACTTCACGACAATCTCGCACAAAAAACCGCACCCGGCGGTCGATTACGGGCCCGCAGGCCGTTAGGAAAAGAGCATTTTATTCAAATAGGCAAGCGGTCCGGAAAGTTGTAGACTTTATTGGAAGCGTTGGACGACGCCGAGGCGATTTGCTTACGCGTCGATTCGATCGGATCCATCGTATCAGGAGGTAGCGCGGTGATCGGTCTCAATTACCTGACATTAGCAGTCGCCTTTCCCGATCTGACCGTCCTTTATTGGATCTGCATGATCGTCGGCGGAAGTCTGCTGGCCTTTTCCATGCTCGGAGCGTTCGGCGGACATGCCGACGCCGACTTCGATGTCGACGCCGCGGGCGGGCTCGATGTGGAAGCGGACGTCGAAGTCGATGTGGACGTGGACGCAGGCGAAATCGACGTGGATGTGGCGGCCGGCGCTGATGCCCATTTCGATTCCGGATATACCGATGCCGCGTCACTGACCGCTTGGCTGTCGATTCGTTTCGTGGTCTACTTCACCGCCGTCTTCGGCGTACTGGGCGTCGTCCTCACGTACCTATCGGATAACAGTCCGACGACCACGGCCGGCGTCGCCGCCCTCGGCGGGCTGCTCGTCGGACAGGGCGTGCATCAACTGTTCCGCAAGCTGAAACGAAGTTCCAGCAATAGTGCGACGACGGATGCGGACTATACGGACAAAATCGGGCGCGTGTCGGCCACCATTACCCACCCGCGAAAGGGCGAGATCGCCATTTCGGTCCGCTCGCGCGAGCGGTTCGTGCCGGCCGTTGCCAAGCATCCCGATACGACATTCAGCGTGGGGGACGAAGTCGGTGTTGTGGCCTACCGCGGCGGCGTGGCCGAGGTGGTCTCGCGTAAAGAGTTCGAGTTTCTGACTCACAAGAAATAGGAGATGGACGATGGTATACGGATTACTTGGACAGTCGAGTACCGGTGTGGTTTTGGGCTTGTTCTTCGCGTTTCTGGTCATCTCGGTCATTCTGACAGTGCTGAAGCTTGTACAGGTAGGGAATCCTTCCGAGATGCTCATCATCAGCGGCAAGCGGCAGCGCGACGGACAGGGCTACCGCACGCTGATCGGCGGTCGCACGATCGTGATTCCAATCCTGGAGAAGGTCGCCCGCCTGAGCCTGCGCAATATGCAGGTGGCGTTGGATGTCAGTGCCCAATCCGGCGGCGGTACGATGATGCCGATTCAAGTCACCGGTGTGGCGAACGTCAAAGTTTCATCCGATCCGTCGGAACGCGGTAACGCGATCGAGCGATTCCTAGGCCAAACGCCGGCGGAACTGCAGCGTGTCGCACGAGAAACGCTCGAAGGCGGAATCCGTGCGGTGATCGGCAAGATGACCCCGGAAGAGATCGTCGAAGACCGGGACAAGTTCGTCACCACGGTCATGAACGAAGTCACCGACGACTTCAGAAAACTCGGCTTGATCATCGACAGTGTCAACATTCAAAACGTCCACGACGAGCAGCAATATCTGGAGTCGATCGCCCGCAAAGCCCGCGCTGAAGTGATCTCCGAGGCCCGCAAAGCGGAAGCGGCACGTGCCTCCGAGGCGGTCATCAAGGAAGCGGAAGCCAGTGCCGCCGCTCGGCAAGCCAAGGCCATACGCGATGCGGAGGCGAAGACCACCGAGGCCATATCAAACCGCAAAGCCGAGGAAGCCCGGCTTACGGCGGAGAAAGCGATTGCCGAGGCCGAGAACGCACTACGCATTCGCAAGGCGGAACTGGCACGGGAAGCGGCGATCAAGGAAACCCAACAGCAGGAGGCGGCGGCCGAAGCCGAGCAGGCGCGACTCAATGCCACCGAGGTGGCATCCGCCCTCGCGGCCCGCGATGTGGCCCTGGCGAAAGCCAAGGGCGACGCGGCCTCGGTGCTGGAAGAGGGCAAGGCCCGTGCGTCGTCCATTGAGGCCATCGGTCGTGCCATCCAGGCGAACCCGGACGCGTTGAAGGTCATGCTGGTCGAAATGATGCCGGGTGTGGTCAGTGAGTTCGCCAAGTCCGTGGACAACATCAACCTGGGTAACGTCACGGTGTTCGATAGTGGAAACGGAAACGCCATCGCCGGTGCGGCGATGAGTCGGGCCAAGGTCCTATCCGAATCCATCGGAATGCTCGAAAGCGTGCTCGGCGTCGATCTTCGCAAGCTAAGTCAATCCATTGTGGGGAACGTGGCTTCCAGAGACGATGGCGCGGTGGTGGCGGACTCGCCGAAAGACCCGACATCGGCCGGGTAGCTACGGCTCCTTCTGGTAAACAGCCTCCAACTTCGTGCACCGTGCGGCGGGACAGCAATTGACTCGCTGCGCCGTGGCTCATTCGCCACGCCGCGATCCGTCCTAGTGTAGTGATTCATAAATGGTGCATCATGGTGCGATGCCGTTCTTGAGGCTTTCGGGTCGTCCAATGCGTTCCGCTCCCTCACGGTCGGGCTCGGATAAGATGCAAACAGCGTGACAAACTACACTAGAGCATCGCCAACCTCAAAATTACGGGTTGACCATGAGCCGGCTCACTCGCGACCGTTCTCTTCAGCCGCCGTTGACTGGATGGGCAGCGACAGCTATCCTCTCCGTACGGTACACGCGATATCCATCTCGTATGCTCGCAGCAAACGAGACGCTCGGAGGAATGTAAAACGGAGTCGATTGGCGTGTCAGTACTCGCTGAAACCAGCAAAGTAACCATGGACCTAGCACCGCCCTGCTGCGATGGCAACGGAAAGTGCGACGGTGAAAGCCTTGTACGGCTGGGCGTCTCCTTTACAACCGGCGACCTGTCGCTGCTATCATTCTTGATACCTGCCAATCAATGCAAGCATCCTCCGCCCGATCAGAGCAAAACGAAAAGCGTCCGGGTGTGGTATGTGGTGGTGGCGACAGAAGGCGAAGGCAACGATCGGTTGCTGACTGGAATTCTCACGGGTGAGGCTCGAAAGGCGCTCAGCCACCATATGGAGACGGACGACATCGAGCAGATGGAGCCGATCAAGTTCACGCCGCGTCATGTTTGTGGCGGAATCCTACATCAAACGGCGATCAAGCAACGCCGCACCCGACTTCGGATTGAATAGACCGGCCGCGGCCGATCGGATGAACACTCCGCACTCGCTTCTCTAGACTCGATGCCGTCAAACCGTCATAATTGCCCCGTTCTGTCGCGGTGAATTCAGTGGCGGCGGATGGAACCCAATGGCCTTAAGCTTCGGCGTCCCGCTACGGCGGGACTTGCCCACACCAATTCTCTAACAGCCTTTCAGGCTGCATAGAACACACTTCCGCTTCGCGGCAAGCGCGGCACCCAGGTGTTCGAAATCGACACGCCATCAGAGTAGATACACCTCGTGCGAGTACGCAGGTGCCGATTTATCACTGGACCCTCAATTCCCGCTGACGCTGCGAATCCAGTATTTCTTTACCACCTTGTTTTCTGCTTGCGGGTTGGGATCTGAATGCGTTAGAATATGCGTTAGTGTCGTCGGGCGGATTCTTGCCCAGAGAATAATGCCTCAAGAAGATGGATTATGTGCGCGACTGAAGATTGGAGGGGGCCGTCTTGCAGATTTCCCGTGCGCCGTCATGGGCTGTGTGATTGTCCGTGTGGCCGCAACTGTGGCCGTCTGCGTCGCGTTTGGGTTTCCTCAGTTACCGGTTCAGCTCGAACAAGCGAAGGAGGGCAATTCATGAAACTGCAAATCGTAGGTTTGACCGCATTTCTGTTTGTGTTCGTCGGCAGTGCAAGAGTGCAAGCGGCTCTAGACTGTGCCGTCGTGACGACCGGAAAGAACTGCTACACAAAGGGAGAACAGGTTGGGTTCACCATCACCAACACGAACTGCAACCTCATCAACCTTAGAAATGGCGGCCCCTGGATTATCAAAGACGCCCAGGGAAACGAGGTATTCAGGCCTGCTTGTGTCACCTTGGCGATCACCCCGCTGGCTCAAGGCGGAAGCGCGTCGTTCTCGTGGGACCAGCTCAATGACGGAACCGGGCAAGTCGGCTGCAACTACGCCAACCAGGCCCAGGTGCCAAACGGGACCTACCAGGCCTGCGTCGAATACACAAACGCGGACTTCACAGTTAACGACACCGCATGTGCCAGTTTCGAGATCGACGACGATTGTATAGACGACGGAGTGGTGCCCACCGTGTCCGGATGGGGCTTGGCTATCATCGTGGTCGCGCTTCTCGCCGGCTTGACGATCAAGGTCCGGCGTCAACACGCGGCCGGCAAGTAGGATAGAGGTGCGTCCAGGACAGGCACGCGCCCTACCGAAGTCGAGGGTGCCATGGCCAAGCCCGGTATTCCCGGGCGCCGCCATGCCGTCTCTCAAATCCCGCATGGCGGCGCTGCGCTTGACCATGGCACGCGCGGCACCCATCATTCCACGTGTCGTGGCGCACGATCCTTGCTCATGCCGTTTCGCCGGCGGGTTCTTGTTCATCCTGTCGACGTTCTGTATGTTCTCGCAGATGGACAACATCCTCAGAATCCAAAACACTGCCAATCGTTGGACCCTGTCGGCGGCGGCCGTCGGTCTTACAATCCTTGCCTGTGGGTGCGTTTCCCCGGGAAACTCACGCCCCACGTCGAACGATTTCCCAACTAGTGAAATCCAATTCACGGAAGCCGAATTCGACAAATGGCGCGACCTGATCTCACCGACAGCCGACGAGCTTGCGTTCGAGCGCATCGCATGGAGTCCGTCGTTGGGCGAAGGACTCGAGCGGGCAAGCGTCGAGCAAAAGCCCCTGTTGCTTTGGATGATGAACGGGCATCCGCTCGGTCGAACGTGAAACAACGGGGTAGCGGGCCGGCGGTCCGTGTGGACGGATGAACGCATCATCCGCTTGTCGTCCGAATTCGTTCCGGTCGCGGACGAGGTGTTCCGGCTCCAATCCCACGCCGATCCGGAATCCCGCTTCTTTCAATCGATCGCCGACCACGGTCATTACCGAGCGAAGGGCGGTACGCGTCAGGGTATTTACGTCTGCACGCCGAACGGAAAGCTGCTCGGGGGCGGCGGTT
>JADFIX010000238.1 GCA_022566435.1 Planctomycetota bacterium | reverse complement strand
CACCTATGAGTCCATCCAGCCCCAGAACATCTGGCCGAAGGTTGGGTTCTGCATCGGCCCGGTGACAGGCGGCAGGCCGCGCTTGGCTCGCTGGAGGCTGGTTGCGAGGCGGTGAAGGTAACGACTTTTTCAGGGAGTCCGGTATTCTTCGCAGCTGACGGAAACAGGGGGTTTTGATTTCGCTTACGGCAAGAACGGACTGAATCCGGGCACATCAGCGTACGTGTCGAGTGATTCAACAGCTGTTCGCGAATACGAAGGTTTTCTGAGAACTAATTGCGGATCGGCACGAACCGAATTCGGTTGTACGAGAATCCTTGGCGATCTGTCTGAGGATGGCATTCTGAACGAGAGACCACGACGAATCACAACTGCCGGGATCGCAGAAAATGAATCCGAATGTCTCAAACTGGCGAGACTCGAATGTCGCATCACTGCATTTGCAGCCGTCCACAAGCAGGCTAGAACGCATCCCCGCCCGACGTTACACGTCTTCATGGCCCGTCAATCGCGCTACTTTTGGCGGCTTCCGTGGCTAATCCTTGTCATCTCCCAGTCGGATCGGCAGTTTCCAGATTCGCACAGTTCCGTCAAGGCTCATGCTCACCGCACTACGGTCGTCCGCCAGAAATTTGACAACTCGAATGGGTTGAGTGGCATGCCCCTTGATATCGATACGCTCGTCGCCTACTTGCCGCTGGCGGTCGTACAGTCGCAGTTCTGGGCGACTCGTCAGAGCGAATACCTTCTCGTCGTCGGTGAGGTCGAATTCGCCGAATTTGAATCGATACAATCGCTCAAATATGATCTCTCCGTTTTCCACGGTCCGGCAAATCAGCCGGTTAGCAAATTCCGACGAATACAGTCGCCGACTGTCGCTGGAGAAGTGAAGGGCCCGAACCGGCCCTCGCTGACCATGACCAGCGAATTCTTGCAGCGATTCTCCTGTCGACGCGTCCCGGACCACAATATTACCTTCGATGCCGCCTGTCGCCACCATTTTCCCGTTGGGAGAGAGAGTCATCGCATAAAAGACCGTTCGCCTCTCCTCGGTGATCGGTTTCAGCGGCCTCGCGGTCTGGGCGTCAAAACGCATCAGGCTCCGGAAAGTGTCCTCTGCGTCGCCGCGCAACGGAAACGTCGCGTTCCCGGCGGGCGCCCACATCGAGACGAACACCGTGCGGTCGTCGGGAGAAAACTCCACAAACCGCGGCGGTACGGGCAAGCGATGCTCCACCAGTGGCTTCCCATTCGCGACGTCCCACAATCGGAAGTATGCGTCAACGCTGCCGCCTGTGGTCGCCATTCGTTTCCCATCATGCGAGATCGCAAAGTACGAAATGGGGAACCGCTCGTTGTTGATTCGTCGCGTCACGCTGCGCGTGCGCAGGTCGACAACATAAATCAAATCATCGTCACCGAGAATGTACGCCGTCTGCGTGTCGGGAGACAGGCGCATCAACAGACCGCGGTCGCAGGCATCGATCCGCGCCAATACGCCATATAGTTTGTTCGATTTCTCCCGCTCGACTGATTCGACGGGCTCCTTCGTCGCCTGTCGTTGGCGAATTCGAACTTCGATGTGCTGTGTACTGTTGGGTGTGACGTCGATCACGTTGCGATTCAGTTTGAATCGCTCGTCGCCTTTTCCAATGGACATCGAATACGTGCCTTTTGGCAAACGAACACTCCATCCGCTCTTCGAATCCAAGATCATGACGTCCTTATCACCCTGCTGCACGCGAATATCCATTTTTTCGACATCGAGGTCGTTGACACGAATGACGACTTCACCCTCGGGCGTCTCGGCGCGAATGATCAAGGCGTGAATTCCGAAAGCAATCAGCGCAACGAGCGGCAATAAGGCGGACACAGCCAGAGTCCTCCGCCGGATCCGTCGCTTTTGCTCGATCGCTTGCGCCTCCTCCTCTCGCTTTCGTGCTTCACCCGTTTCGAGTTCGAGGTCGCGAAAGAAGATGTCGAGATCGCACGTTTTGAGTTTCAGGGCGGGGGTCGGCTTGACCACTGCGTCGGTAACAAGGAGTATTCTCAATCGTTTGATGACTTCACCCATCGACTGCGGTCGATCTTCGGGCCGGATCTCCACCATTTGTCGGTAGAGTTGATCAACATCCTCAGGCACGTCGTCTCGAAAATCCCGTAACGAAGGTCGCTCTGCATCGCGGTGGGCCATCAATTTGCCTAGCCGCGTTTCGCCGGCAAACGGAGCCTCACCCGCCAACAAGAAGAACAACGTCCAGCCCAGACTGTAAATATCCGAACGTGCGTCGGCTTGGTTTTGCGCCTGCTCGGGACTGATGTACGCCAGTGTCCCCAGAATCTGCCCCGTTTCCGTCAACTCTTCAACACCCTCTGTCGACAACACCATCCGCGCCAGTCCCAGGTCGGAGACTTTCACGCGACCTTCCCAGGTCACGAGAAGATTCGACGGTTTCACATCCCGGTGGATGATGCCTTTCTCATGAGCCGCCTCCAAGCCCTCGGCTGCCTGCAGAATCGCGTTGAGACCCTCATCAATGCTCAGCGGGCCCTGCCTCTCGACGATGGACGCGAGCGTCGCGCCGTCGATGTCCTCCATCACGAGGTACTGAGTATGGTGATATTCCCGCGCGTCGTAAGCGGCGACAACATTCGGATGCGACAGGCTGGCGATCGCGAGAATCTCTCTCCCGAAACGTTCCACCGATCCCGGCTCCTCGAATAAGTGCGGCGCCAAAATCTTGATCGCCGCATCGCGCCCCATTCGAACGTGATGCGCCTGATAAACTCGGCCCATTCCTCCATGGCCAATTTCATCAACGAGTACGTAGTCGCCCAGAAGGAGTTCGTCCGCTCGTCCGCGACACAATTCGGCGGCCTGAAACGGCGTCAATCGCCCTTGTTCGACGAGCCACCGTGCTAACGATAACGCGTCACTTCCTTCGCTCTCGCGCAAGAACTGCTCTAGCAACCCGGCAAGTTCATCCTCGGCAATCACCTTGCTCCTGCGGATGCCGTCGGAAAGGTCGTCCGCCGAAGCGGGCAACACCTCAGCAGCCCGTCTCTCGTTTCGACGCTGATTAGGGATCCTCTCCCGCTCTGAATCCCCTGCTCCAACAGCGAAACTCAAGTCGAGTTTCGGACGACCGTCATCAGCACGAGTGCTCGCCAGGAATTTCGCACTAGCGATCAAATCGGCGAGCCGAATCTCTCCCGAATCCGATTCCGCAGGAGGAACGTCCTGCGCGCCTCGCAGCCCTACGATCAGGTCATCCGCTGCTCCTTCGAGCGACTCGAGACGATCCTGGCAACGGAAGCACTCCGTCACGTGAGCTTCGAGAGCCACCGCGGTCTCAGACGCCAACGTCCCCAGGCTGTACGATCGCAATCGATTTCTGTCGGGGCACGGTTCACTCATGAGATCGGCCTGCGATTTCTGATTCGCACATTCCACAGCCTCAAAGTTCCAATCTCCTTACGGCTCTCTGTATTCGTAAACGCAAGCCTGTCACACGAAATCCATCCTGCGTGCGAAAATGCATATCCTCAAAGCGATTGTGAGCTGCGCAATCAAGGTTGACGATTCGCGAAACGCGACTTTACTCGACATCGCCC
This sequence comes from Planctomycetota bacterium, assembly GCA_022566435.1. Classification (GTDB taxonomy): domain Bacteria; phylum Planctomycetota; class Phycisphaerae; order UBA1845; family UBA1845; genus JADFIX01. The sequence continues at coordinate 2,860 of JADFIX010000238.1, read as the reverse complement.
ATCTCTTCACGGACCCGCTTCAGAATTCGATATTTCGCCTGTCTTACCGCGCCGGGAGTCATTGCGAGCTGTGCCGCGACGTCCTTGGCCGTCTGCTCTTCAACGACGGTCAACCAAAACGCCCGCCACGCACTCTGGCTGAATTCACCTTGCACGAAATCCAGAACGCGACAAAAGAGGGCTTTGGTTGTGGAATCAGCTTCCCGGGCGTCGTGATCCGGAGAATTCTCTATCCAGCGAAGCGCCTCCGATCCCCCGCGGCCGCCTGGTTCCGCAGCATTGCGACGCACATAATCCACGGCCCGGCTCTTGAAGATTGTCCGTAGCCATCCGCGAAAGGTGCTTTTGTCGGATTCCCGTCTAAAACTGTCAATCGACTGAGCGACGGTCCGAAAGACGTCCTGTGTGACATCTTCGGTTTCTTCAGGACTGAGCTTTGATCGCCGGCACCAATGGCAGATAAGCGGCGTGTAGAGAACGACCATGCGCCGCCAAGCGGCCTCGTCCCGCATTCGCAGACTCAGAATGAGACTTCTCGATGTCGAGACGGAATGGGCGGATTTCGATCGTTGCATTGTTCGCGAGAGAGAGTGGAAAAAACGGCGAATCACCTGGCGCGGGACTGAGAAGGGCGTACTCAACCCCGATCCGCGATGTTCCATTCTCGGCCACCGTCATTGCTCGGCGCACGGCCGCTGGCGCATTCATCGGTCTTGAGACTGCTTGGCGACGAGGTTGCATTCTATCATCCAGCGACCCGGTTTCAACAAACGCCGGACTCAACGTCATGGACTGCCCGTTCGCCTAACCGCAAGCGTCCACCTGCGTTCTGTTGCAAAAGGGCCGTCAGCTTACCTCTTGGCGAAATTTCTTGTGACACGGATACGTTCTGGAGTAGGACGGAAAGTCCTCTCTGGCGGCGCCCGACTTTGAATTCAATCGCGAAACCCCCACGCTGATCGCAGAATTACGCTTGAAAGGCCTGATCCATGTTGAAGCAGCTTCTGTTCCCGATGGTTCGCCGGAATTCTCCGCCGCGTCGTCAACGGCGTCTAAGACGAGTGTCATTCCAGCCGCTCGAAGACCGACGAATGCTGTCGACCCTCGGCGTGACGATTGACCGCCTTCAGGTTCTCGAATACGCCGGCGACGGCGCCGCCAATGTGAAAATCGAGCGATTCGACGCCAATGGCGATTTGACAACTAGTGGCGCCTTGGAGGTAACGCTGACGAGCAGCGATACATCGGAAATCAGAGTGCAGGGGATCGTGACGATTCCCGATGGAGCGAGTTCGGTGGACGTACCGCTGGATGTAATTGACGACACGCTGCTCGACGGCACACAAACCGTCACCATCACCGCATCCGCAGACGGGTTTTCTGACGGCGGCGATACGATCGACGTTCGTGACATCGAAACGCTTTCGCTCACCGTGAACGGCGATTCTCTGGCGATCGGAGGTGAGTTGACGACGGCGACCCTGACGCGCGGCAACACCGATGTCGGGTCTCCTCTGCTCGTCAACATTCAATACGAGAACGCATCGGACCTGGACATTCCCGCCCAGTTCGAGATTCCCGCCGGACAACAATCGACGCTCATTCCCATCTCGACAACGGACAACGGACTCGTCGAAGGAACTCGTACGGTTCAGCTAGTGGTGTTTGCAGACGGCTACCTCAACGGTTCCGACACACTGGAGATTCGAGAGGACGGAATCGTCGGCGTCGACGTCGCCGCAGACGGTCAGGCGATCGATATTGATGAAGACGGCACGTTTTCTAGAATTGTGACGACGGGACTGAGCGAAGAAACTCGTGACGCTGTTCGCGACCGACGAGCTCTGTTTGAATTCGATATTTCTTCGATCAGTGGTCCTCTGGAAGCTGCTAGCCTCACGCTTCGTGTTCAAGGCTATTCGGCGTCGCAGGGCGTCGGCCCCACCGTCGAGATCTTCGGCTATGTCGGCGACGGCTCACTTAGCTCCGCGGACGCCTTGGCGGGGCGGAAAGTGGGTGAATTTCAAGTTCACGGCGTCAATGGCGTGCGTCGATACGGGATTCCGCTGGACCTGGCGTTTCTGCAGCCTCTCATTGACACCGAGCAGTATGTCGGCTTTTCGGCTCGCATCGCCCAGGGAAACTACGCCAGGTTCTCAAGTTCCCGAAACACCTTCACGCACGAGTCGAACCACCCCATGCTGCAGTTCGCCTTGACCACTCAGTCGTCTCCGACCGCGGTCAACGACGTGATTAGCACGAATGAGGATGTAGCCGCCACCATCGATGTGCTGAACAACGATTTCGGCGACTCCCTGACGGTTGATTCGGTTGGACTAGCGAGTCACGGCGCCGTGGTCATCAATGCTGACCAAACGGTTACTTACTCGCCTGTGGCGGACTACAACGGAAACGACAGCTTCGTGTACACCCTTCGTGATGTGAACGGCGACACGGATACGGCCACGGTTACCGTTACGGTCAACTCGGTCAACGACGCGCCGATTGCGGTCGATGACACAGCCGTGACAAACGAAGACACCGCAGTCGTGATCGATGTGCTCGCCAACGACTCGGATGTGGACAATGACACACTTTCAATCGATCGAGTCACACAGCCTTCCAACGGGACGGTCGTTGTCAATGCCGACGATACGGTCATTTACACGCCGGACACGGACTTTCACGGAACCAATACGTTCGTTTATTCCATGACGGATGGGAACGGTTCGTTCAAGCGAGCCTTTGTGACCGTCGTCGTTGCTGCGGTGAACGACGACCCTGTCGCGGGAGATGATGCCGCGACGACGGCTGAAGATACGGCGGTCACGATCAACGTGCTTGCAAACGACAGCGATGT
>JADFIX010000237.1:2797-6478 GCA_022566435.1 Planctomycetota bacterium | reverse complement strand
CCGGAGATGTACGGCGAATTCGCCCGGCGCTTTCCCAACCGCGTGGCGAGGATCTATATTCGCAACGTCACCGGAGAATCGCCGAGATCGGCCCGTTTTACCGATGCATTCGAGGGAATCCCGCGCGAGAATTGGATGCTCTTCGAAGACCCCCGCGAGATTTCGGATTTCCTGAGCGACGATCGACTTGTTTTCGCCTAGCGTCTTCCACTAAGGAAATCGACATGCTGCAACGTCTCCGAGGAGTGACGGCCGTTCTCGTTGTGGGGCTTTCGAATTTTGCTTTTGCAGCCGAGGAGCATCCCTTGTCTGCCAGCCGCAGGGCCGAAATGATGTCGTGGGCTTTGTGGGCCGTAATCAGCAAACGAACTTCGCCGTCCAAAACGCGGGCCAGCATCTCGAGTCGCAAGTCGCGCGCCGGTTTCTTGTCTTCTTTGGCGGTTTCGAGCTTGCGTGAATAATCCTGGGCTTTGATCAACTCCGCGCGAAGCACCGCCATGACCTTCGCCCGCGTGCCCGGCGTAGCGTCCTTGCCCTTCGTCTTGCCGGCAGCGTCGCGCCCCAGCGTGACAGCGAGCATCGCCGTCGGAACACGCACGGCCTCCTCCACTGTCTCGCCGGTCGTCTTGGCAATCATGGTTTGCCCGGAAAGCGGCAGGCCCGGCGCGTGGCCCGTGTGAATCGTGGTGATGCCGAACTCGCGAAGCCACTGTACCAGCCGTTCCTGTGGGTTGTACGCGTCAATGGCCCGCAGCTCAGGGTGGATCGGGCCGGAACGCTCTAACTGGTCCTGATCTTGATCTTGATTCATGTACCCAGTCAAGCCGACCACCGTGTGGGCATCGACCAGCCCCGGCGTGACGACCTTGGCGGTCAGCGTGCGGTGCCCGTCGGGAATCCGCACCGCCGACGCCGGGCCGACCTCGACAATCTTGCCGTCGGTGATCACGACCACGCCGTCTTTGATCGGCTCACCGGCCATCGTCACAAGGCGCGCGCCCTGCAGAACAACGGCTCGTTCGAACAGTTGAGCTTGAGCGGAATCAAACGAAAAAAGTGCGAACAGAACGCTTGAAATGCCTACGAGTCGACGTCGCAAGCCGCGAGCGAGAATCCACCGCATGAGGCATCGGGTTTTTTCGAATTCCATCACGCCGGCGGCTTCCATTGGCTACCTTTCGACCTTCATGGTCTGCAACTCCGGATCCAACCCGGACGGCCGAATCGCGGTTACGCGCAAACGCTGACCCATCCGCCCCAATTCCCCACGCCGACAGACCGTTTCGCTAGTATAGTCGGCGGCATAATCCGATAAAATAAGTAGTTTTTGCCGCGCAGCCAAGCGCTAAGTCGTTCAACCACAGCTTTTTACATGCCGTGAGGGTCTCAAGACTAGGTCAGAAGTGCAATGTCAGCCCTGGCTGACCGTTTTGCCCAGTTGCTTCCAGTGATTTGATAGGGCGCACGAGGGTTGAATCTGTCGCGCGAGCATACCTTCTTCTCGGTTGGGCCTGGAATAGGCAGCTTTCTTCACGACAATCATTCTGCGGGCGTACACAGATCGGAGCCACCTGTTGGACACGACCAACGAGAGTCTGCTCGTCCGCGTCAGGAATACCGAAGACTCTCGGAGCTGGCGGGAGTTTGACGCGCTGTATCGGCCCGTTCTGAAGCGCTACGCCCGTGCAAGGGGCCTGAAGCCGCCCGATGCTGAGGACTTGGCCCAGGAATGCATGCGAACTCTCGTGAAACGCCTGCCGACGTTCGAGTACTGCCGACGGAAGGGTCGATTCAGCAGTTGGCTGCATACGGTGGCCAACAACCAGATCAACAAGATGCTATCGAGACGGCGCGCAGGTCGTGCCGACACATCCGTCCTGAAGGCACTTGCGCAGCCCGAGGATGAGCTCGTCCTGTGGGAGCGAGTCTGGCTTCGCGAGCACCTCAAGTTCTGTTTGAGAGCCGTTGGCGACGAATTCGCGCCGAAGACCATGCAGGCCTTTGAACGCACCGTGCTTGACGACATCCCGGTCGAGCGCGTGTGCGAAACGCTCGGCATGAACAGGAATCAGGTCTACCTGGCTCGTTCGCGCGTCCTGCGGAAGCTCAAAGAGAAAATGAGCGAGCTGATTGGCTTGGAAGGATAGGGCTCTATCGCAACGGAACGATGTCCAACCTTCGACGAACTCAATGCGTATGCGGGCGGAGCGCTGGGGGACGCTCAGGTTCGGGAAATCGAGGGGCACCTCAAAGACTGCGCGCGATGCCGGGCGGCGTTTGCCCCATTCGATGCCGATGATTCGTTCGTCGCCGAGCTGCGCGGGGCGGCTCAGGAAGCGAAGATGCAATCCGATGCCACGGTGCGTGACGATGCGACCATCGCTACTCCTCGCCGGCCCGCCCCGCTTCTCGATATACCAGGATATGTGATTCTCTGCGAAATCGGGCGGGGCGGAATGGGCGTTGTCTACAAGGCGATCCAGTCCTCACTCGGTCGCGAGGTCGCACTCAAAGTGCTTCCCTCGACGCTTGCGACGCTCAGGTCCGATGCTGTTGAACGATTTCGGCGCGAGGCCTCCGCCGCGAGCAAACTACATCATCACCACATCATCCCCGTCTATGACTTCGGGACGGCCCACGGGGCGTACTACTATGCCATGGAGTTGGCCTCCGGACAGCCGCTAGACGTGCTCATCAAACGCCTCGGTGCGCAGAATGTTACGACGATATCACCCACACAGTTGGCTGAGGTGTTGTCAACAGGTACGCCGAGTACTGGGGATGGCGATGCATCGGCTGATGATTCCAGTGCCCTCTCAGGATCGACATCCACGGCGCGGGGGCGGGTCTACTACCGGCAGGTTGCCCGTTGGATGGCCGACATCGCGGACGCGTTGCACTACGCCCACGGCCAGGGAGTGATCCATCGGGACATCAAGCCGGGAAACCTGATCATCAAGCTCGACGGCCGGATTGTGCTCGCCGATTTCGGGTTGGCCAAGGTGGCCGATACCGAATCGGTTACCGTCACGGGCTCACTAATAGGAACGTGGCGCTATATGAGTCCCGAGCAAGCGCTGGCCAAACGCATGCCGCTCGATCATCGCACCGACATCTACTCGCTCGGCGCGACGATGTACGAGATGCTGGTCTTTCAACCGGCTATCCAGGGCCGTGATGAGAAGGAAATCATTACGCAGATTATCACCAAGGAGCCGACGCGGCCGCGCCGTATCAATCCCAGCGTGCCGCGCGAGCTGGAAACGATCTGTCTCAAGACGCTGGAGAAGGCTCCGGATGCTCGTTACGCGACCGCGCAGGAACTCGCCGACGACCTGAGGCGGTACGTGGACGACCTACCCATCGTCGCGCGGCGCCCGGGCTTCGTGGGGAGAACCGCCAAGTTCCTACGCCGTCACTCGGCGGAGGTGAAAACCGCCGCCGGCGTCGTGGCGGTCGTCGCCATACTTCTCGGCGGTTTCGTTGGCTTCCGGTGGCATCTCGGGAACTCCCATTATCAGCGTGCGGTCCAATCCATGGTCGCCGGTGATGACGACGCAGCGGCTGAGAGCCTCCTCCGCGCCTATGAACTTGGCAACAAGCGCGCAAAGTCGGCCTTGGCCGACAGTTTTGCGAAAGGGCTGTTATCCCGCCCCGCGCTGCTCGACCGAGAGGCGGCTG
>JADFIX010000237.1:0-2787 GCA_022566435.1 Planctomycetota bacterium | reverse complement strand
AGGCATTCAAGCACGCTCTAGACATCGACCCGGACAATGTTCACGCATTGGTGAACTGGGCGATCTCGAAGATCCACTACTTCAACAGCCTGCCCGGCTCGGCCGACCTCACGATCCTGGAAGAAGCCGACGGTCTATGCCGACGAGCGATCCGGCTTGAGCCGGACAACATCTGGGCACTCAATGCTCATGGCGTCATTCTCAAGAAACTCGAGCGACTCGACCAGGCAAGCAAGGTCTATGAGAGGGTGACCGAACTGAAACCCGATTGGTACGCCGCTTGGGTGAACCTCGGAACGGTCCATGCTCTTCAGGGCGACCTCCCGCGCGCCGAACACCATCTTCGATTGTCCACCACGTGCGCCACCCTCGACGATCGGTACGCGGTTGACACCTGGCGCAATCTAGCCTCGCTCCAGCTCCATCTGGGCAAGATCAACGAAGCCCAAGATAACATCCGGCAAGCGCTCGAGTGCAATCGAGACGACATGGCGAGCTCGCTGATTCAAGCACGTTTGCTGCTCAGCGCCGATCCGAAGGCGGCGGTCGAATCGGGCGTCAACGCCAACAACCTGGCCGAGGGACGCGAACCGAAGGTTCATCGGATCCTTGCCCTGGCGTACCTACGCACTGGTCGGTTCGACATGGCACTTGATAGTGCTCGCAAGGCTCTCGATGGAGGGGACATTCCGGCGATCAATCGTCTGATTCTCGCGATCGCCTCGGCCCGCCTGGACGACCTGCCCTCCTCACGATCACACCTCGACCGAGCCCTGGCCGCTTGGCCTGACGATTGCAAGGATGAGCGAGCGTTCCGCGCCACGGCCGATAAAGGAGCTCTCTGGTTCGAGTCCGCCGAGGAACTCGCTGAACTGCGAACGCAGGCCGACGAGCTGATCGATACCGGTTCTCCGGTTCCCTGATGGACCTACCCACCCCGGCACGAGTGCAACATTCTCAAAAGTCGTACTGGCATTTTCGCAATTCTTTGGTACAATGTGACAGGTTTCTGGGGGCTGAGGACTATACACTCTTGGTACGCAAACCGTAATGCGGGCAGTTTCTTCGAACGCGGAGGACTCCAGGCGAGCTGCGTGCACGGAATGAGGCCGGACCTGGGACCGTTCAGATTCGGGCTCACGTTTCTCCGACCCTGCAGTTGCCAGGAGAGTGGTCAATGCCACGTGAGTTTGGGATAACGACGACGGTGCTCGGGCACGGGTGGGCTCGCTCGGCTCGCCGATGGACTATCTTCCCATGGGTGCTCATCCTCGTAGGTGGTCTGACCGCGCCACTGTCCCCAGCCACCGCAGGCCCGGCGGACTGTAACGGCAACGGGATTCCCGACGAATGCGACCTCGACTGCAACGCGCCGGACTGTGGTCTGCCGGGCTGCGGAGAGAGTCAGGACTGCGATGACAACGAAGTACTTGACGAGTGCGAACCGAATGGGGACTGCAACAACAACGGCATCCAGGACATCTGCGATATCGCGGACGGCACCAGCCTGGACTGCAACCGCAACCGTATCCCGGACGAATGCGACCTGCCCGGTGTCATTCCTCCCGCACGGATTCCGTTCGAGTTCGCGCCCTTCTCGCTCGACTGGGAAGATTTCGCCGACGGCGAGTCCGCAACGGGTACCGTGGGCCTCCCCTGGCCGGTGCAGATCAGTGGCGAGACCTTCACTGCCTTCGAGCAGGACTCCAACGGCTACGTCGAGATGCTCCGCGCGGGCGAATCGCCCTACGGTCACGGCCTCGGCTGCGTTGGCGAACTGATCAACGACGGCGATCCCACGCACACCTTCCTCATGGCCGCCTACGATGATTTGGGATCGCTTTGCAACTTCAGGGGCGGGTACGGCTACGACATTCAGGACGATCGCGTCGTTTTCTACTGGAATACGGAAACGTTCTGGGACTTGTGTTTCGGCGGGCCGATCGTGTTCCAAATGGTCCTGTATTCGGATGGGCGTGTGCAATGGAACTTTGATTCTGCTTTCTATTTCCAATGGCACTGTGATCTTTTTAGCGGCATCTACCTTGGATACGACCGTCAGGAGTTGCTTCAGATCTATCGAGAGTTCATTCCGCAGCAGAAAAGCTGGCTGTCGGAGCCCCTACGGGAGCCCCCTGACTGCAACGAAAACGGCATGCCTGACGCATGCGATTTCGCAGACGGCACGAGCCAGGACTGCAATGGCAACGGCACTCCCGACGAGTGCGACATTGCGGACGGATTGAGTTTGGACTGTCAGGGCGACGGAATACCTGACGAATGTCCACTCACGGGAATCATCGAGAGCTTCTGGGTTGCCAAGGACGGCCTTTGGAGCGTGCAGTCAAACTGGTGTCCGCTCCTCGTGCCGGACAATGGACCGGAGGAGTTGTTCGACGTGTTGATCGACGGCTCGAAAACTGAGGTGACGCTCGATATATCGCCCACGATCCTGGAGGAGAGCTCCTTAGGCCTTGTGCAAGAATACGTCAACCTGGAGATTAGGGGCATCATCGGCGAATACGACGGTGCCCTCCGTCACCTGAAAGCGGAGGAGGACAACCCGAAGCTCCTGCTCTGGCTCGGATCCAGCATCGGCAATCTTGAACGATGCGACGCGGCTGACTTCCTTCGGTGGGTGGCCGAAACAATGCTGTCCGACGACCGTCTCCTGGTCGGCATCGATTTGCGAAAGGAACGAGCGGTGCTGGAACGTGCTTACGACGACAGCCGCGGCGTCACCGCCCGATTCAACAAGAACATCCTGACGCGCATCAATCGCGAATT
>JADFIX010000236.1 GCA_022566435.1 Planctomycetota bacterium | reverse complement strand
ATTCGCGCAAGACCGGCCCCAGTGCTGACCGCCCGTCGCCGCGCCGAGAGAACGGCGTTGGGCCGGAGCCTTTGAGTTGGATGTCGTGTCGAACGCCGTCGTTGCGAACGACCTCACCGAGCAGGATCGCACGACCATCGCCGAGTTGTGGGGAGAAGCCACCGAATTGGTGCCCTGAGTAAGCCATGGCGAGAGGCTCTGAGCCATCAGCAAGCTGGTTGCCCGAAAGGATGGCGAGACCTTCCGGCGAATCGAGCCTGGCGACATCGATCCCGAGTTCGATCGCCAAATCGTGATTCAACCGAATCATCACCGGATCGCTGACCGGAGTAGGTTCGACCGGCACAAAAAAGGCGTCCGGTAGACGTGCGTAGCTGTTGTCGAAGGGAATGAGCATCAGAAGGCAATGTGAGAGGGGGGTGTCAACGAATCAAGGAACAATGCGGGGTAGACATTGCAGCTGCGCGGCAAGAGTCGGACTGATAGGATGATAGAATCGATCACCGCCTGTACTGCGAGACGGTCGCAGAACTCAACAAAACGTCGCTGGCTCATGAAATCCCCAGGAAGCAGCGAGAGCATCGGCAGCTTCTTCCACGTCAGTGATTTCGCCCCAGCCGCCGTTTCGCAGAAACGCATGAGCGAACTCGTGAGCGATGACGTATTTCGCGAACGCTTCAGACGCCACCTCCAGCTTGGGTCTCAGCACGACGCGACGACTTCCCTCGCCGGGCGGGCCAGGTATCGGCATGAGCAGTGTCCACCCCTTCCCGGGTTCGTAGTTGTCGATTGCGGTTCCGAATCGAGGATCATCCACAAAATCACGCTGCACATCGCCGGGCAACGCCTGCAGGACAGATAGAACTCGCTCCTGCAACAGCGGATAATCGACAAAGGGCTCGGTAAAGGCAGCAAAGGTCATATTTGGAATGCGTTGCATCAATGGAAGAGAACTCGGGAACCGTGATTCACCGTGCGGCGAATGCAGCAAGGGATTGGTAGTCTAGCGAACCATGAGGTCTATCTGCAGCGACAATTTCACGCCGGAATCGACTGATGGCATTCTCATCTTTGGTCTGGCCGAGGTCTTCGGGTCGCGCACGATTCCGCGAAAACGTATGCGTTCTGCTGGCGCGAGTGGAGTCCGCGAATACGGTCGTTTTACGACAATCCAAGAATACGGTCGGCTTGATGAGACTCTCGGGTTAGGACTCCGGGATACACAACGGGTCACCGTTCGGGCAATTTCAGTTTGACGTTGAATGCCTGGAGTGGCGAGAACTCGCGCATGAAACTCCAGAATGTCGTGCCAATTAGCAGGGCACAACGCATCCGCCTGTTGAAGCTCGCCAGCCTCGAACATGCCCCGCACGCTGGAAAACGTATTGCCGGCCGGTGATACGATCCTTGGCTCGTCGGAGCCAATCCGCGTTCAGAAAAAGACGTGACCGCAATCGCATTCTTTCCGTCGTACATGCGGTTCGCTTCCACATTTTGGGCACTTCTTCTTGCTCCATGCGGATGGTTTGGCTGCGTTGGCCTCACGCTTTCGTTCTGCTATTAATTTCTCGACGCGGGGTGCATCGGCCTGATGAACAGCGCATTGCGGGTGGATGCCTCCCTGCGAATAGGTTCGCGTCCCGCACACAGGACAGACTTTGCCGCTCGGCTGGATAATCAAGGGATTGGGCTTCTTTTCGCTCATCCGTCGTCACCTCCAGCCAAGCACGCCCGACACCAGGAGCGCATCTACGCTCACTCAACTCGCGACCGACGAGCACTTCGCACAGACTTTCAGACGACGCTCGGCGTTCCAAGCGTCCGATACGACAAACGTGTGGGGGGGATACCGACCGAGACTACGGGTTGTCCTATTCTCCCCAGGTCATCAACTGGTCTGCCAGCGATTTGACGACCACGCGATCGCCATCGGCCGTTTCGGTTTCAAAGCCGACCTGGACCAGGTGTGACTCCTGCTCATTATCCACTATGCCGTCGTCTGCGACGGCTCGCCACCATTGCAGATGGGGCCAGTCCCGACGAACGGTCTTCAAGCACGTGCTCACGGTCCGGCCGCAGGAACCCGGGCTGAATCCAGCTCGTTCGGCAATCGATGTCAAGGTCGCCAACTTTTCCGCACGCTTCAACTCCCAAAGGATTTCCGCCACGGCCTGTGCGCGTTGTTTCGCTATTGTCATGAGAACGCTACTCACTCCGGTGCCGATGGGCACACCTTCTCGCGATCCGCCGGGACACGTGAACGCTGGACCCGTCTTCACGTGCTCCTCTGAGTATGAAGCACCGCCAACGTGAAGTCAATGAAGGCCCAGCGTTGGGATTTTGACGCACTCGCTGCCGATTCTTGGGCGAGAACATCAAATCGTTTGACGTTGGAGAAACCGAGCTGTAGGAGTCCCGAAATACGGTCGTTTGTTTTGCTGACCCGTATTCGACGAGTTTCGCGGACAGATTCGGGGCCGAATTGTGTGCGGCCTGACTGCGGTGTCCTAGTCCAGCGAAAGTGGCGTTTCGTTTTCAGCGTTTTGAGCGTCGATTCGCGAGTCGAGAGGCTATCGGATCCGACGCGTCAACAGCGTAACGGACTTGATCTTTGGCAACTGAAGAGAAAATAAGCGTTTCCTGATCAGTCCGCGCGCATCCCGAACGAGGCGTTGGCGCCTATGCTAAGCAGATAGATACTGTCTCACGCGGCCTGCTTCAGCGTGATCATCGGCAGGTGTTTTCGACCGGCGTGAAACTGCACGCTGCATGTGATCCGTTCATCGCACATCGGATCGATTCGAGGCGGTTCGTGATCCGATGGAGCGTTGCGGTACACCTCTTCGGGGGTCTTGGCTCCCAGAGTCGAATGGGGACGATGTGTGTTGTACCACTGGCTGTATAAGCGAAGTTCTCGCCGAAACGACTCGCGGCGAAGTGGTACCAGAATTCGCCGAGTGCATTCGGTTTTCAGGGTTAGAAAAAACCGTTCGATGACGGCGATGCTTCCGTGCTTGCCGACCTGACCAAAGCGCGGCTTGATCCGTTTGCGGCGACACCAACGCTTGAATGCCGAGCACCAGAATTGCTTCCCTTTATCGCAAATGATGTATTTCGGAACGCAACCAGCGTATCTCATGGCGCGTCCCAGGAAAGCACACACGTCCTTCGACTTCGGACACTCCGCAAATACGGCAAAGCCCATCACTCGCCGCGAATGATGATCCAGGGCGACGGCCACCCACCAGCAAAAGGGCCAGCCTTGAGGCAAGGCGCAGGGCGTCCAGGCGCTCCAGAACCCGGCGGACGTGGGAACGACCATCAAGTCCACATGCCAGACGTGATTGGAACGCTTGGCCGTGACGGCTTGGCCACCGGCTTTCGCTTTGGAGACGGGCTCCGGAGAAGGCGGCTCCTTGAGGATTCGTCCCACCGAGGTTGCGCTCAACTGCAATCCGGCGCGACAGAGCGTTTGGGCCAGTCGCAGCTTGCCCATGCTAGGACACAAAACCTTCAGCCGCTGCACCGTGTAGCGCACGAAGTCGGGGAACTTGTTGACGGGCGCAGCGGTTTGAACCAATGTCTCGGGTCCCGCCTCCCCGAGTCGTTTCATCCACGACGCGATGCTGGAAGCCGTGACGAGCAACTCGATTGCGGTTTGTTTCAGCGACCAGCCGCGCGCGGCTCTCAGCTCCAAGATGGCCATCCGCTCGGTCGCTGCGTAATGGGGGCGTCGCTGGGGCGGGATGCACGCCATGCGAGCGTCCTTGATGCGAACCTCCTCACGCAGCAGGGCCACTTCCTGTTTCAAGCGGTCGTTTTCGGCGTTCAGCCGCACCCGCATGTTGCCGCTGCGCGCGACTCGGGCGCGAGCACGCACGATCGAGAAGTGAGCCAGCGAGATGACATGGAGAACGGCCGACCGAACCAGGGGCTTCCAGCCCTTGGGAAGAGGAATCGTTGGGCGCTTAACAGGCGGCATGGGTGTCTCCGAGAATTAGGCGATTCATCTCCCGAAGACTACGATAACCTCAAATTACACGCGGTTTTACGACTCCGGCTGAACAACACCACTTTCGCTGGACTAGGACAGGGGAGCTGATTTTCGCCAATTAGGGTTCTGATAGGTTTTGGCGATATCAGCGGCGTGCATCGCGGCGAATTGTGCGTATTCCTCGTGAAAACGCACGATTTGGAAAGCGATCACCCAAAAAAACGCCCGGGTCGATATCAGGACCCATGGGTATCAGAATCCAATTATCAGAATCGGGCCATTTCAGGACTCTCTGCGCGCCATCAGAGAGTCATCAAAGTAGGTAGTCCTTCTCGGGGAGCTCGTTTCCTCCTCTCTATCTCCGCGATCCGCCAGTTAACGCACGACGCTGTGAGTCTTGCTCACGGCGTTTTTCTATCTCGTGCGGTCAAGGGAAACCGCCCGAAGGCTCATCAGATTCGCCAGTGGGGTCAGGTCGCTGACCTGCGTGTGTGCGAAAGTCAAAGTTTCGAGGTTTATCAATCGCGCCAGCGGGGTCAGGTCACTGACTTGTGTGCGATTAAGTTGCAACAGTCTAAGACTCTTTAGTTCCGCCAAAGGAGTCAGGTCGCGGACTTGTGTCCCGATTAGAGTAAGCTCTCGAATATCCGTCAGTTTCGCCAGTGGAGTCAGGTCGCGGACTTGCGTGAGCGTGTGGTAAATAAAATCAGCCGAAGGTTAACTTCCGTGTTTTTCTCGACTTACGACGCAACGGATTCTCTCATTTCGGCCGCTTGATTTTACACGACTTTTCCTGGATGCTGGGCGAATCACTCTCGTCCAGCAACCGGAGCTTACATGAACGCTGTCCTGCAACCCTGGCAACTCCTGTTTGCCATCCTCTCTGGCTGGGTTCAACGCCGGCAGCAACAGATCATCGAGTTCCAGAACTCGGAGATCCTTTCCCTGATGCAGTCCCAGGGCAAGAAACGCATTCTGCTGACGGACGATCAACGCCGCCTACTGGCCGTCAAGGGCAAGGCTCTGGGACGTAAGACACTGCGGGAGCTGACGACCATCGTTACCCCTGATACGATCCTTCGTTGGCATCGCGAATTGGTGGCCAGGAAGTGGGACCACACGGACCAGCGCAAATCAATCGGCAAACCTCGCATTCGGCAGGTCATCGTGGACCTGATCCTGCGTTTCGCGAAGCACAATCCGACCTGGGGATACGACAAGATTCAAGGCGCCCTGGCCAACGTTGGCTACCACATATCCGATACCACGGTGAAAAATGTCCTCAAGGCGCACGGCATCGAGCCGGCGCCCGAGCGAAAGCATCAGACCACGTGGGCCACGTTCCTCAAAGCCCACTGGGACGTGCTGGCGGCGATCGACTTCACCACGGTCGAAGTCTGGACCAAAGGCGGGCTGGTCACCTATTATCTGCTGTTCGTCATGGAACTCAAAACCCGACGAGTTCACTTCGCCGGCTGCACGACAAGTCCCAACGAAGCCTGGATGAAGCAGATCGCCCGCAATCTGACCGATCCGTTTGACGGCTTTCTGCTCGGCAATCGCATTGTGCTCATGGATCGGGACGGCAAGTTCTGTCCGGCATTCAGGAAAATCCTGAAGGACGAAGGCGCCCGGCCGCTATTGCTGCCGCCGCGGAGTCCCAATCTGAACGCCTATATTGAACGCTTCATGCGAAGCTTGAAATCCGAGAGCCTTTCGCGGATGATCTTCTTCGGTGAGAAGTCTCTACGACGCGCCGTCACGGCTTTTCTCGAGCATTACCATGCCGAGCGCAATCATCAAGGATTGGACAACCAACTCATCGAGCCTGGCGACGAGGTGGGATCCGTTGCCGGCAAGATCGAGTGTCGTGAGCGGCTGGGTGGAATGTTGAAGTATTATTACCGCAGTGCAGCGTGAGAAAGACGTTATGTTCACCTGGTTCAAGACGCGGCTCATCGCATGGGCTGATCGCTACCAGAAACGCGAGATTGAAAGGCTTTACCAGGAAGGCCTGAGACTGAAGCGCGAAGCGCTCAAGAACAACGGCGGGCGGCCGATCCGACTGTCGCCCGAGGAGCATCAACGGTTGAATGAGCTGCGAAAGAACATCGACCCCGAGGTTCTCAAGCGAATCGATCTGCTTTCCGACGCCGAGTAGCAGCCGTCGACAGGCAGTTCGACCGAAATCTCGCCGCTTCAGAAAACCCATCCCTTGATCTTGAAGCCATTTCGACGTCGTTTCAATTCTTTTACTCTACGGTCTCCGAGAATTGGGCAGTTCATCCCCCGAAGACTACGATAACCTCAAATTACACGCGGTTTTACGACTCCGGCTGAACAACACCACTTTCGCTGGACTAGGACACCGCGTCGTCATGTGCGTCCAGAGTAACCGGATCCTCGACGTCAATAACGACGTTGTAGCCTTCGCCAGCCGACGCGATCGCTGTTGCTGCTTCGACCCAAGCGCGCGCACAGCTCTGTTGTGATTGGGTCGCA
>JADFIX010000235.1 GCA_022566435.1 Planctomycetota bacterium | reverse complement strand
GGATCGTGACGTCGATCCGTGGCTCAATTCCGTCTGATGTTTCGGTCGGTCTTGCATCTGAGGGCAGACTCGAATCCGAGACGCCGCTCATCTCAACGGTGCGGTCTGCCTCCGGCCCGCCGGCAGATTGGGGTGTTTTCGAACTCGACACGATGCACCAAACGCTCCACAGAAGTGTCTTCTTGTCCGGCCCACTACGATGGGGCACGGATCAAACGACAAGCAAGGGGCGGGCGGCCTCGCAGGCAACAATTGAAGAGCTTCCGCCCGCGCAAACCGCCGTTTCCATGCGGCGGGCACGCTCTCCTCACGGCGTTGTGCTGAGACTATATCCTGCAAGGTCTGCGAAGTACATTTGTTCCTCTTTGCGGGAATTTGTGCACGTGCCTCATGCATCACGAAGCGATTACCGTCAGGTCCCGACAAGTCGGGCGTGGAAGGTTGACCATCATGGTGATGAAAATATCGTCCCTCCGGGGCTAAAATTGCGCCAACAAAGATGGTCACACTCCCGTCCGGAGAAGAATCCGCTGAGGGATTCACAACCGGCTGTCTCGCCCTTACTCTATCAATTCAGGATTTTGGTTTTCTAGACGTGAGGCAAGACCGCGAGATGACAACGCAGCAGCAAGTAACGGAGATCGCAACGCTCGAACCCAGCGCCGTTTGGAGCCTTTTTGCCCAGGTGGCGGAAATTCCGCGCCCCTCGCGGAAGGAGGAGCGCATTCGGAATCGGGTACGTGAGATGGCCGAGGCACATGGGTTGACCACGCGCTCGGACAAGGTCGGCAATCTGGTGATCGACGTACCCGCGACTTCGGGGTGCGAGTCCGCACCCTTGACCGTTTTACAGGCCCATTTCGACATGGTGTGCGAGAAGAACGCCTCGTGTACCCACAACTTTGATGAGGATCCGATTCGGCTGATCGTCGACACCGACGCCGCAACAGGCGAACCGATCGTGCGCGCGGACGGTACGACCTTGGGTGCGGACAACGGCATCGGACTATGCATGGCCTTGGCCGCGGCAATCACGCCCGAAGTTGTCCACGGGCCGCTTGAATTGTTAATCACGATGGACGAAGAGAGCGGGATGACCGGTGCGAAGGCGCTGACGCCGGACAGTTTCAAAGGTCGGCGGCTGTTGAATCTGGACTCGGAGGAGGACGACATTCTCTACATCGGCTGCGCGGGAGGATCCGACTGCGTGCTGTCGTGGTCGCTGCCGACGGCGCCGTCGCCGAAGGAGGGCGAGAGGTGTCGGATCGAAGTCACCGGATTGCGCGGCGGACATTCCGGGTGCGACATTCATGAAAACCGCGGTAATGCGGTCAAGCTGCTCGTTCGCACGCTACTGCACGCCCATCCGGAGAATTTGCATCTCGCGGCGATCGACGGCGGACAAATTCGCAACGCCATCCCGCGCGAGGCGAGTGCGACGGTTATCGGTCCCTCTGGGACGCTCGACATGCTGCTTCAATCCGCAGTCAACGTGCAGAAAGAAGCGTCGCGCGAGTCGCACGAGGGAAACGTCAACATCAGGGCAAGTGCTTCTACGGCCGATTCTTCCCAAGTGCTTTCGATAGAAGACTCCTGGCGAATCATTTCGGCGCTTTCCGCACTACCGCATGGAGTGATCGGCATGCACCCGAAGGTGCCGGGACTCGTCGAAACATCGAACAACGTCGCGAGTATTAAGTGGGACCTTGGCGATTCACCGCAGACGGTTCGCGTGCAGATCGCCAATCTCGCCCGCAGTTCATCCGAGTCAAGAAAGAAAGCGGCGCTCGGTCAGATTGCCGCGGTGGGCCACCTCGCAGGCGCGGACGTCGAGATTTCGGGTGATTACCCCGGGTGGGAGCCCAACCCGGATTCAAAACTGCTGACAACGTGCCGCAGAGTCTATGCTGATTTGTTCGGTGAGGAACCGAAAGTAGCGGCGATCCACGCCGGACTGGAATGCGGCCTTATCGGCGAGTGCGTCGGTGGCATGGACATGATCTCCTTCGGTCCCAATATCAAAGGCGCGCATAGCCCCGATGAGCGGGTGGAAATCAAATCCGTGAAGAAGTCTTGGAAGTACCTGGTGGCCGTGTTGGCCGAACTGTCGCGCGGTGAATGACTGAGAATTCAGACTTTAGAATCCGCAATTCTTGATCGCGGTCGGAACGCGACTTTGGCCAATACGAGCAGGATCAATGCCAAGACCGTTAATCCCCAGGCGGATAGGGTTGGGATCGCCCCTTCGCATTCCGGGGCGTAGATTGCGTCGGGCACACCACGGCACTGATCGACGCAGTTGATGACGCCGTCGCCGTCGTCGTCATCCTGCTGCCCCGGCAGGTTGTCGTCGGCGTTGGGGCAGACGTCGCAACCGTCGGGTACACCGTCGTCATCGTTGTCCAGCCGATCGTCGAAACCCGGGCAGAGGTCCGTCGTGTCGCACGTGCCGTCGCCGTCCGAGTCGTCCGGATTGTCAAGCGGGCATGGATCGCATCCGTCGGGCACCCCGTCACCGTCGGTA
The DNA here is from genome assembly GCA_022566435.1 of Planctomycetota bacterium. Lineage (GTDB taxonomy): Bacteria > Planctomycetota > Phycisphaerae > UBA1845 > UBA1845 > JADFIX01. The sequence continues at coordinate 3,986 of JADFIX010000235.1, read as the reverse complement.
TCGATTCGATCGTCGGCGCCGGCACAGATGTCGCAGGCATCGGGGACCGTATCTCCATCGGCGTCCGGATCGCATTCGTCGGGCACGGCGTTCTCGTCGCAGTCCTCACTACGTCCGTCGGCGATGTCGCATTCATCGGGTAACTGGTTCCCGTTGCAGTCCTCTCCCGGACATGAGGTGTCGAATCCGACGAAGAAACCGTCGTCGGCCAGACATTCCTCTTCCAGTGATATTTCGCACGCCAGCCCCGTGCAGCATGCGCCGGCCGACTCGAGTTCGCCCAGTCCGGACACGATCAGAGAAAATGCCTGCAAGTCGTTCTCCAGATCACCTTTATGCGAAATCGTGATCCTGTACGTCCCCGTCCCCGGGGCATCGACTAACACGATCTCCATATTGTCGGTGTCGTTGTCACCGCGTGTGGCGGCGGCGGACGGAACCGCGAGATCGAGGACCCACGGTTCGAAGGTGGTGGTGCCGGGCCCGATGATGCGCAGGTCGAGGTCGTTGACCAGCATTTTGGTCGGTGGATCGAGCAGTGATGACGGCGGCGGCGTGCCCGGCGGGTCGGTCCAGCAGATCGTCGCCTTGATGGTCCCGGATCCGACGTACACGCCGGCGAGTTCCATCGTCTGGTTCGGTTCCAGCGACAGCTCTTGCACCGCGGTCGGTACAATTTCGTCGAGGCTGATCTGCGCAGCGGCGGATTGCGAATTGAGTAGCCCCCAACCGAAGGAATAATCGGGACCCGGTGCGGACCCCGCCTCGTCGGCGGTATGAATGACGATACCTTTCAACGTCGCCGATCGCATTTCGTCGCCGTTGTGCGTATCGCGATAATGCCGAACGAGCAGCGCCAGTGACCCGGTGGCGTTCGGTGACGACATCGAGGTGCCGGAAAAATTTCCGTAGCTGGCATTGCTGGTCGCCGTGGACGAACGCAACGACGTGCCGTTCGCCACAATGTCGGGCTTGATTCGTCCGTCGTCACACGGGCCCCAGCCGCTGAAGCTGGTCATGACCACGCTCGTCGGCCCGGCATACCCGCCGCCGATGTCGTTCACCGCGCCGACGGTAAGGATGTTCTTCGCGCAGCCTTGATAGGAAACGCAGTCGTAGCCGATTCCGAAGTTGCAGTCCGGCAGGTGAAAGTCGTTGCTGGAGACCCAGCCGTTCACCCAGTGAAAATGCGTGCCCGAATGGGTATCGTTACGATCGTTCCCCGCGGACTTGCAAATCAGCCAAATCGGCGCGAGAAAGGCGATTTGATCCCAACTCTTCGCCGTATTGGAATACCGCCCGAACCCGTTGTCCTCGTTCGAGCTGACCGTCAAGTCGCCGAACCAATACCAGGCTTGGCCCACACCGAAGTCGCCGAACGCCCATCCGGTCACAAAGCCGTAGGAGTGGTTGGACAACAGTGCGTTTGCCCCCGTCGCTGCCATCTCAGCGTCATCGTTGAAGAAGTCGTAAGCGTTCAGATCCGCCTGATTCGCCATGCCGTGTGCCGGGGCGCTTACACCTTGTGCGATCATGGTGCCCGATACGTGCGTGGCATGATTGCTGAGAGATGACGGGGAATCCACCTGGCTGACGCGACCGCCGAATTCCTGATGCGTCAAGCGCACGCCGCCGCCATCCCAAATATGCAGCAACACGCCCGCGCCGTCGAGGTTCAGTCCGCTCGAGCCGCCGAGTTGGATCTCATCGGTCGAAACGGTCGCGGCCGCATTGACATTGTCCGTCGTCACAAACCAGGGGCGTCCGTCGCGCATGACAAAGAGCGCGGTGACCGTGCCGTCGGGGTGCTCGATCCAGGTATTTTCCAATCCCTGCTGATTCGCCCAGTCGAGTGCGGCCGCGTATTCGGCCTCAAACCGCTGTGCCCAGTCGGCGGCCAACATGTCCAGTGCATCCGCGTCCGCTCGCTCGTCGGATGACTGCGCCAAGCAAACCACCGGACCGAATAGCGATAGGGATAGACACAAGGCACACAACTTGCGAGTGAAACTCTTGTACATGCTTTTTTTCCCCTCGGGGGTCCCTTTAATCGGACGAACAATCCAGCCCTCCAGGCGGGTCGGTTCCATGATAACAGGTCTTGCGTGCTAATTCAATGTCCCTCTGGTCTCTGCATTAGGGATTTTGCCGGCGAGTTGATCAGGCGGGGAATCCGCAGCGTCGTATCCAAAGTGTCCGGTGGCTGTGTTTAGGCACTCCGACGAGCGGCGATGAATAGCGAACTTAGAACCTGGGATTCGAATCAAGCCGGCGTCGTCCGAACTTGATCTTCGCCAGGACGAGTAAGGTGACCGCGAGTACGATCAATCCCCAGACTGAAAGTGCAGGAATTGCTTTTTGGCATTCCGGGGCGTAGACCACGTCGTCCACGCCGGGGCACTTGTCGATACAATTCATGACACCGTCGCCATCATCGTCGTCTTGCTGACCCGGCAGGCTGTCATCTGCGCCGGGGCAGGCGTCGCATCCGTCGGGTACGCCGTCGCCGTCGGCGTCCAGCCGATCGTCAAAACCCGGGCAGAGGTCCGTCGAATCGCACACACCGTCGCCGTCCGAGTCGTTCGGGTTGTCGAACGGGCATGGATCACAGCCGTCGGGCGTGCCGTCGTCGTCGGTATCGATTCGGTCATCGGCGCCGCTGCAGACGTCGCATTCGTCGGGTACGGTATCCCCGTCGCCGTCCGGATCGCATTCGTCGGGAATGCCATTTTCGTCGCAGTCCTGGCTTCGCCCGTCGGCGATGTCGCACTCATCGGGTAACTGATTGCCGTTACAGTCGTTGCCCGGACAAGTTGTGTCGAACCCTACGTAAAAGCCGCCGACGTTCGAGCAGTCCTCCTCGATCAGTTCATCGCAAATAAGGCCGAGGCAGCACGCGCCTTTCGCATTGAGTTCGCCCAACCCGGATACGATAAGAGAGAAATCCTGCCGTTGGTTCTCCAGCACGCCCTTATGCGTAATACTTACTTCGTACCTACCTGCCGCCGGTGCGTCGACCCGCACGACTTCCACATTGTCCGTATCATTGTCCCGTCGCCTCGCGGCGCTTGCTGGGGAAAGGCCGTTGAGATACCACGGTTCAAATACCGTACCCTCCGATGCAAGAATGCGCAGATCGAGGTCGTTGACCAACATCTTGGTCGGCGGATCGAGCAGCGACGACGACGGTGGCGAGCCGGGCGGGTCGGTCCAGCAGATGGTTGCCTTGATAGCAGCGCTCCCGGTATAGGTGCCGGCGAATCGAATCCGTTCGCCCGGTCGTAAGGTCAGCTCTTGCACCGCCGTCGGCACGGATTCGTCGAGGCTTATTTGGTCCGCGGCGCTGAGCGAATTGAGCAGCCCCCACCCGAACGAATAATCGGGTCCGGGAGCCCCCCCGGCCTCGTCGGCGGTGTGAATGACGATACCCTTCAACGTCGCGGACCGCATATCGTCGCCGTTGTGCGTATTCCGATGATGCTGAACGAGAAGAGCGAGCGAACCCGCAGTATTGGGCGAGGACATCGAAGTGCCGGAGAGACTCAAGTAGTGCGCGTTGCCGGTCGCGCTGGACGACAAGAGCGACTCGCCGTTTGCCATAATGTCCGGCTTGATGCGTCCGTCGTCACAAGGTCCCCACGCGGTGAAGCTCGTCATCACGACGCTCGCCGGTCCGGCATACCCGCCGACAATGTCATCCACGGCGCCGACCGTAAGAATGTTCTTGGCGCAGCCCTTATAGGAGACGCAGTCGTATCCTTGGCCTCGGTTGCAGTCTCTTGGGTGTGAGTCGGTGCTGAGAACCCAGAAGTTTCCCGCCCGGTGATAATGACTGCCGGTATGGGCGTCGTTGCGATCGTTGCCCGCGGACCTGCAGATAAGCCACTTTGGCGACAAGAAGGCGATTTCATCCCAGCCCCGTGCACCGCTGGAATACTGTCCAAACCCTGTGTCTTCGGTTGAATTGACGTTGACATCGCCGAACC
>JADFIX010000234.1 GCA_022566435.1 Planctomycetota bacterium | reverse complement strand
AGGCGTAAGAGTCAGTCTCCGGGCGAATCGGGTAAATGTCCGTGGTATCGACGCCGCGCTGCCACGCCACGGGAACGTCGTCTCGCAAGTGATTTCGAATCATTTTGGCGCGGCAGTTTTCGACACCCTCACTCGAAGGCGATTCCAGCTTTCGCCCGATCGGGACGGCCCCGTCTTGCAAAGGGCCTTGCGTGAGGTACGCGCCGTCACTATTCAGCGTAAGAACTTCCAGCCCGACGAGCGGGCCGCCCAAGAATCGGTTGTACTGCAGAACGACCATCCCGTCGGGACACTCTTCCGAAACCTGCACCTGTCCTGTGGAATGGATCTCGATGTGCGGTAGCAACGCCTCTTCATCTTCATCTCCCGGTACGGGGATGTTTTCGCTGATCGTAGAGTTGTATTGAACTGTGACGTCGTAGAGATCGTTGACCACGACATTCGCCTCGGGGTAGGCTTTGAAGAACTTGGTGCCGACGAGATAGTAGCCGTGAACCGACTTATTCAGATCCTCTCGCACGCAACGGCCGATGCGGTACAGGGCCTCTTGCTCCTGGAATACCTGATCGTTCTCGTTCTCGCGAAACTTCCAGTTGAGATGGACCGTCACACCGCCTTCGGCGGCGAAGATGGCGGCTCGTGAACAAACGCCCGGTGCCGACTCTTCGACACAGGGGTGATAGAACGCGCCCAGTGGCGGAACGATGCCGTTTTCATCAGCCACCGTCGCTTCGAAGTCTACCCTATCGGCGATGTCTTCCGGCGGGAGGAGTTCCTCCCCGAGGCAAAACGGAAGTAGTTCGTAGGCACCCATGTCCACGATCGTGTTGCCGATGCTTCCCGGCAGTCCGGTATCCGGTATTTCTTCGTTGTCCACGAAACGCGGACCGGCATCGAGATCCCACGGCGTCTGTTCGGTCGCATCGCCGTTGTCGTCGACGTCGACGACGTCCGGCAGCACCGCGCCGTTGTCCCCCGAGTCGGTGCACGGCGAATCGGTATCGAGACGGTAGTCGTTAAGCGTCCAACTTCGCAGGGGATCGACATCCGTGAACCCGGGATTCACGTTGAGATTCCCCGTGCCTTCGGGCCAACCGTCGAAGATATTACTGAAGTTCACGGCAAAGGTCGTGTCGGAATCAATGCCGAATTCTCCGCCGCCGTTATCCCACACGATTCCGTTGGCGACCGACAGCGAGGCGGTCCCGCGGCTAAGTATGCCGCCGCCCGTTTCCGTTGCGGTGTTATGGCTTATCGTGCAGTTGCTGGTCTTGACGATTGGATTATACATAGACGCCAGGCCGGCGCCTTGCGGGGCCGCGTTGCTTACGACCAGGCAGTTCACGATATTGGCGGTCGTATTTCGAAGCAGCAATCCTCCGCCCAACACCGAGCTTGTGTTGCCGGCAAACGTGCAGTTGAACAGGTCGATCTGGCTGTCGACCGCGCACAGACCCGCACCGGCACCTTTTCGCACGGTCGCTTGCTCGCCGCGGATGGCATAGCCATTCCATTCTCCGGGTCCTGCGTCATAAACGAAGAGCAAGCTATTGGTGAACCCCACGCCATAGGCTAGGGGTGCTTGAATGTTCAGTTCATCGGTACCCAGTAAGATTCCCATCGTGTCGTGTATGTACACCGCGGTGCCGCCCGCCTCCGTCGTCACGATGTGGCGGGTCTGCGGATTGTATCCGATCGAATAGGAGGTCAGCGGGGGCACGTTCTGCAACTCAAACGTGCGAACGAGCGAGCCGTCGTCGCGATTCACCACGTGAAGGACTTCGTCCGTCGACCTGGCGTAGAACACATTGTCGACGGGGTCGTAAGCCGGTGCGCTTTCCGCGGACGGCAGACCCGGTAGTTCGTCCACAAGGCTGACATTATTGTTGGCAAACTGACCTTGGGTGTCGAGATCGATCCAGTACAAGCCGGTTGACCTGCCCTGGCCGCCCATCGCATCCTTGGTGACGACTTCCAACTGCCCCGTGTTCGGGTTGTAGTTCCATGAGCGCGGGTCGATGGTGAACGTAACATTTAGATCGACGGCGACGCCGAACTGATCGAACGCGAAGGCCATCTTCGAGCCCCCACTGAGCCAGAGCGATCCATAATAGCGTTGGAATCCCGGATGGTAGGCGATCTGCGTGGCGTCCCAACCGGACCGGCTTGTAAAGGTTAGTTGTGGCGATGCCGTGGGAGGATCGGTCCATGTCAAGTTGTTGTCGGCTACCAGGCATCCGACAAACGCGGGTTCGCCTCCGGTCACGTAAACGCCGCCCCCATTGAGGTGGGCTACATTAGCTAGAATCTGGCAGTTCTCGAAGCGGGCGTTGCTCTTCTCCAGATAAACGCCGCTGCCTTGGGTCCCGCTGCAGTTCGTGATTACGCAGCGGCGGACCGTAGGATGGCTTTCGATGCAGCGAACGCCGCCCTGTTCCTCGGCACGCATGATCGTGAATCCCTCGAGCACAGACGTCTCCTGCTCCCCGGATTCAAACAGCACGCCGTATGCTGCACTGAATTCACCATCGATGATCGTCGTGGCGGGACCATTTTCGGAACGTACGATGATCGGCTTGCCGAAAAAATCGAGTTGGACGTTTCCCGGACCCGTGTACGTCCCATCAAGAACCAACACCGTGGCGCCATCGTTTGCCGCGTCGATTCCGCTCTGGATCAGGCAATAGGGGCGTTCCACGGTACCCAACTGATTCATCTCTCGGCAATTCGGCCCATCCACGTACCACGTCCTTTGTGCGTGAAGGGGTGCCGCCGCGGCGGTGAGAGCGATGAAAACGGAAAGAGTCGTCAGCGATTGCGAGGAATTCATCTTCGTATCTTCCTTCGTTGCACTCGTAAACTGATTCTCACGAGTGACGGTCATGAGTCGCGTGCCGTTACGGGCCGCACAAAGTAGCGATGTAGGACACGCGACGGAGTTCAAAGCGTCCGCGCGCTTCGATCTGGTAGCGGTGCAAGCCCGAGAGGTTTTCCTCGTACGTTCCGGCAAGTCGGGTCGTCCCCCATTCCGGATCGCCGCCACCGTCCGCATCGAAAGTCAAAGTCAGATCGCGCTTGACCTCGAATCCCTCGTCGTGAATTGGATTGAAAGGGTGAAAGAAAGGATTCAGGGCGTCGGTCGCGCCGACATCAATCGACGTCGCGTAGGGCGTGAGCGATGTCACAAGCTGCGTTGCGAAGTCACCGATCAGCGGGAAGCTATCTTCGAACGCGAAGTTGGCCGTACTCACCCGCGGTGATGCGACATCGGCATCCAGCAATTCGAAACAAGACGGCGTCACCAGCAGGTACGATTGTTCCGTTTCTTGGTAGACCAACACGACCTCGCGCAGCAAGCGATAGTCCGCACCGCTCTTATGAATGATGATGCGAAACATAAATTCGGAGGACGTCGGCGTCAGATCCCCGTCATCCTCCTCTGGCGAGGCGACTTCATTGATTGTCACATCACCGACCCAAAGCCCGTCCTGGCTTCCGCCCTGCGCGGTGAGAGGCAGCAAGCGACAAAAACCTGAACCGTCGGTCACCGCGAGCACGCTCTCATGTCCGCGAATATCGTCGTTGCCGAGAGTTGCCAGTTCCATCTGCCGTGCGCCAACGCGCAGCGTGCGTTTCGAACCCGGCGCACCTTTGGACGCGAGGGGCACCTGCACATTGTCGAGGTCGCGCCATACCGGCGATGGTCCGCCCGAAAAGTCGTACCACATGAGCGGCACACGAGCGTCGGCTTCCGTCGGCGAGCCATCCCGCATTTGTGACGTCCGCTCGGCGATCGCGACGAAACCCGCATCGTCAGTCAAGTTTTCGATCTCGATGAAGTGCTTGGCCGCCCCCGGAAAAAGCGATACGCCCCGCAACGAACGTGTGTCGATGCGAATCGGTCCGTCGTAGACCGTGCGACGCGACGATTCGACCCAGTAACCGCGACCGGGCGAAATCCGCCTTTGATCCGGATCCACGATCCGCGCCAGCGTACCATCGGCGTTGATCTCAAATACCGCCGCGTCGCGGTGCGCCGGCGAACCGGACAGGTATTGCACGAAAGTGGGCGCGGACTCGGCCTGATCGACGACATGAAAACCAGCGAGATCGAACCCCTGTGGCCAGCGTGTCACCGAAGAGTTGGGTCGGCCTCGGATAGTCCAAGTGCCGGCCTGTGCCGCCTCGATCAGATAAACGCGTCCGCCGCGCAGTGCGCGTAACGATTGCACGGCGCGTTGCGGCTCATCCGGCGGAAACCAGACGCGCCATCCGGTATTCGTAGAAACGACACAGGAAGCGTCCGCCTCATCGGTACATGGGACAACGCCGCCCGCCAGGTGCCCCTCCTCTCGCATCCACACGGATGTCACCGCGAGCCCGTCAAGCAGAACATCCAGGTCCGACGGTTTCGGATCGACCTCGACATAAACCGCGTTCCACCCGGCCCGCAACTCAAATGTCTGTTCTGCGGTCTGCGCGCGCACATTCGTGCTCTGTGCCATCAGGACAGCGGCGGCCAAAACACACCAATGACGACGAAATCTGCTCGCCACCCTGAATTGAACAGCAACCATTGGCCTTCTCCTTGACAAACGCACTGATTCGATTTCAGCACCCGCGTTTCGAAATTCAGAATTCCGCGTGGCTCCGGCAGGCGGTGAATTAGATCGCGGGAACAACTTCGCGAGGCTTCACCCACTCCGTTAGGAACGAAATCCTCGCTCTACGAAGGGAAGCAAGATTTCGTGCCCAATTCCTTGAAAAATAATTCGGATTTTCATCCTAGCGGCCTGCTTGACGTCGATATTTCTGGACGGAGACCAGTGCTCGAACGCCTGGGCTCGGCATGAGGGGCTCCCGCGTCTACAATAATGAGGATTGGGGCTAAGGCGGCGTCGCGTCGATCGCCGCCGATTTGGTCAGGAAATGTGGGCCATGACAAGCAACGCACCCGGAGAGGCAACTCGCCTCTTGGCCGATGTGGGCAAGGGCGATCAGGCCGCGATCGAAAAGCTCATGCCTATTGTGTATGAGGAACTTCGATCGTTGGCGGGCGCGTTTATGCGCAAAGAGCGAGCCGATCACACGCTTCAACCCACGGCGCTTGTTCATGAGGCGTTCCTACGGCTCGTAGGATCGAACAGTCCTCAGTGCAGCGACCGGAGCCATTTTCTCGCTCTCGCCGCACGGGCGATGAGAAACATTCTAGTGAATCACGCGATCGCCCACCGAGCCGAAAAGCGGAGCACGGGCACGCCGACGCTGCTGCTCAACGAATCGGATACGCCTAACTCTAAACGAGAGGTGGATACACTGGCGCTCGACGACGCCTTGAATGATCTCGCCGGCGTCGATGAGCGTAAGGCCAAAGTCGTAGAGCTACGTTTCTTCGGGGGGATGACCATGAATGAGGTCGCCGAGGTTGTCGGTGTCTCCATCTCGACGGTCGAGGCGGATTGGCGCATGGCCAGGGCATGGCTTTCGAAAGCGCTGGCAAACGGATAGTTTCCGGCGGATCCTTCGAGCAGATTACCACGAGACGAATGGCATGGACTTGACCCCCGAGCAGTTCCGGCTGGTGGCCACCATCTTTGCGGAGGCATGCGAGATTCCAGAGAAGGAGCGGCACGACTTTCTGGATAGGGCCTGCGGTGAGGATGCCGCACTCCGTACACAAGTCCAACAATTGCTCGACGATGATGCTCAGCCGGCATTCTCACTCGAGTCCCCGCCGTTTGAAGGTGTCTTACAGGCCGAGGGCGCGTCCTACTTCGAAAATCAAAACAGTCAAGCCAAGCCGCTGGAGCGAATCGGAAACTATCGAATCGTCAAAGTTCTAGGTGAAGGCGGATTCGGCGTGGTCTATCTGGCTGAACAGGAAAACCCGAAGAGAAACGTGGCGCTAAAAGTCGTGAAACCCCACATGGGGTCCAGCGAAATGCTTCGCCGTTTTGAATACGAGGCACGACTACTGGGGCGATTAAGACATCCGGGAATCGCGCATATCTACGAAGCGGGTACGGTAGAATTCAAGTCATATTCCGGAGAGCGCCTGCGCCGTCCGTTCTTCGCGATGGAACTCATCCGTGGCAAGCGGCTGACCACCCATGCGGACGACTCGAAACTCGGCACCGGTCAGCGTCTGGCGCTGCTTCAAAAGGTCTGCGAAGCCGTCCATCATGCCCATCTACAGGGCGTGATCCACCGTGACCTCAAACCGGACAACATCCTCGTCGACGATTCCGGTCAGCCGAAGATTCTCGATTTTGGTGTCGCGCGGGCAATCGATTCCGACATTCAGATGACCACGCTCCGGACGGATATTGGACAACTCATCGGGACGATTCCCTACATGAGCCCCGAGCAGGTGTTGGGCGATTCCAGCAAGGTGGACATCCGATCGGACGTCTACGCGATGGGTGTCATCGGCTACCAGTTGCTCGCCGGGCGACTACCGCACGATTTGTCCCACAAGACCGTGCCCGAGGCCGTCCGGATCATACGGGATGTCCAGCCC
>JADFIX010000233.1 GCA_022566435.1 Planctomycetota bacterium | reverse complement strand
GATATCAGAGAGATCTGGTTTGGGGTGATCGGGACCCTGGCGAGCCGACGTGAGATGCGGATCGAGATTGGGCGGTTCAGATAGCGGGAGACTGGGCCGTCGCTGGTCTTCCCCCGCAGGAGTTCGATGAGGACGTTTTCGGCGTTATCCAAGTCCTGAGGATTGTCCGTGTCGCACCAGAATCTGCCATCGATGTCGAAAACCTTGACGCGGCCTTGGGCCGCCAAACAGCGAACTCCTCCGGAAAGGCTGCTGTCTTGGTGCTCCGCGACGCTTTGTTCCACACCGTCAAAGATCGCCGGGGTACACAGAAAAATGCCCGTGTCAAAGCCGTCAAATTTTTCCAGTCCCTTGCCAATCTCGATCAATCGTTTGTTTTCGCTTCGAACCCGGGTGACGTCTTCCAGATCCACGAGCGGATTGGCGGTGTTGTAGTCGACGGCAAGTATGATTTCGCCGTCGCACGGCGTCTGCGCGGCCAAGTCATGCAGGATGGACGGATCAAACAAGTGATCCGCCATCAACAATACGAATGGCTCGACTAGGTGCTCTTTCGCCGCCAGGACCGAAAGGCCATTGCCGTCCTGCCAGTCGTTGTTGATAACGTGCGTTATCGTCGTCGCGCAACGGGGCGCCAGGTCCTCGAGGAACCGGCGAACCTGGTCCCCGTTGTAGCCGCTTACAACGTAGAAATCGTCGATCCCCGCTTCGAGTGCGGACCGGATGGTCCGTTCGATGAGAGGGATTCCCAGCAGACGGATAAGGGGCTTCGAATTACCCCTCTGCCAGAGACGGCTCCCTTTCCCGGCCGCGAGGATCAGGCACTTCATTCGGCTCTTCCCGGTTGCTGGCTGCGATGAATTCCTCGGTCAAGCGGTAGGCCTTGTCGTCGGGGTACTGTCGCGGCGGGTGCTTACAGAAATAGGACGCGGGCGAATACAGCACGCCGCCTTCGCCCCGCTCCAACGCCAGCTTCATGCAGCGGATGGCGTCGATGACGACTCCGGCCGAATTCGGCGAATCCTCCACCGACAGACGCAGCTCGAGGTTCATTGGGATGTCGCCGAACAGCTTGCCCTCCATCCGAATGAAGCAGACCTTGTTGTCATTTTGCCAAGGGACGTAATCGCTCGGCCCGATGTGGATGTTGTCCTCTGTCATCCGCTCGGCTGCGACCGACTGTACGGACTCGGTCTTGGAGACCTTCTTGGAAGCCAATCGGTTCATGTTGAGCATGTTGAGAAAATCGGTGTTCCCGCCAGTGTTGAGCTGATAAGTCCGTTCCAACTTAACGCCCCGCTTTTTGAACAGGTCGGTCAGCACGCGGTGGGTGATTGTCGCGCCGAGTTGCGCCTTGATGTCGTCGCCGATAATGGGCAGTCCTTCGTCTTCGAAGCGGCCGGCCCACTTTGGGTCGCTGGCGATAAATACTGGAATGTTGTTAATGAAGCCCACGCCGGCGTCCAAGGCACATTCGACATAAAAGTGAGTAGCCTCTTCTGAACCGACAGGGAGGTAATTCAGCAAGATTTCAGCACCAGATTGCCGTAAGATGCGGACAACGTCCGACTGATTTGGTTCTGGTTCGTCGGAGAGGAGAAACGTCTCCTTCTTGTTGTAGTCCCGCATGTGGTCGGAGAAACCGTCCAGGATGCGTCCCATGTGAACCATCACACCGGACTTCGGAATATCACGGCAAAAGACGGTCGTGCAATTGGGCTCGGCGAAAATGGCTTCGCTGACGTCCTGGCCGACCTTGCGTGTGTCGATATCGAACGCCGACACCACCTCGATGTCGCTCGGGCCGTAGCCGCCAATCTGCCAGTGCATCAGGCCGATCGCGTCTTGCGGATCCTTGTAGAAGTGGATTCCCTGGATCAAGGAACTGACACAGTTGCCAACACCGACGATAGCGACTTTGATTTTACTCATCGTAGTCCTTTCTGTTCTGCGACCGGCTATCTCACTTTGTCAGCCGTTCCAGATAGTTGCTCGAGGTTTGGATCGGACAAAAACTTCCCCCAACACTTTGACGCGCAAAGTGAGCCTTCGAGACAGTCAGGCTACCTCGCAGTCATCCCAGCCGACTCGAGAAGACTGTGTCGCGGTCAGTCGGCCGCGACATCGCGCCGACGCGATGTTCAGTCACTCTTCGCCCGCTGGCGTGATCTGTCACGCGTCACAACAGGTATCGTACCGTCGAGTTCAGACAGCGAAGGGGCCGATGGCAAACCGCGTTGGGGCCTGAAATCGTTCCGGTTGGGCGGGAAAACAGACCTTGATATTAACAACTCGAACATGCGAGTCAACAGGGGGCGTTGCACTATGTCTCATGCATAACCCGCATAACCCGAATAATCCACAACGTTTCACACCCTTCGGCCCAATACTGTTTATCGAAGCCTAACCTCTGGGGACGAGAAACGGGGACGGGGAAAGCGTCGGGATAAACCGGGCTGGAGTTGCGAATGAAAGAGTCGTACGAGAAAGGTCTAGCCAACCGCTCGACCCTGAGCCCTACGCTGGCCGATGGTAACATCGCTGGTGTAGCATGGGCAAGGGGCACACGCAGGCCAGGTATTGAGCTCCGAAATCAGAACTCTCGCGTGCCCACACTGTCCTGTCGGTGGAAGGCAACACGCGCGTGCGGCGCACCATGGCGAGCCGCACCGCGACGCGGCGGAGTCAAAGACCCTGTGCATGCGTGGAAACTCCAGTCGCGAGAACCGGGAGATCCTATTGGTCTCCGCTGGGCGCCGGTGGCGTGTTCACTGGTCCCGCGCGGAACGCTCAGAAAACGTCACCGACGGTAATGCTGAGATGAACGCCAATAGGAAGTCAGATGAGTTCGTAGTACCTGCGACGTCGGCGAACAACGACGCGGCTGAAGCGTCCGCGGAGTCGACCGAGGAAAGGAACTCAGCCAAGAGGAACGCCGCGCAAGCCGCCCTGCGCCGGACACCGAGCCGGACTCAACGCAAGTCACGCGGACTGCACGGCGTGCCCAATCAAGCGAACACTGGGCTGCCCGTAAAGACAGCACGCTCAAGTTCACTGCGCTGCGGCGCCACATCAACGAAGACTGTTTGACCGAAGCATTCTTCAACTTGAAGAAGACGGCGGCGGTCGGAGTCGATGGGGTCGCGTGGAGTGAATACGAGCGGGACGTGGAGGCCAACATTGCGGACCTTCACGATCGGATTCACCGGGGAGCCTATCGAGCGAAGCCTTCTCGTCGCCAGTGGATCCCCAAGCCCGACGGTCGCCAGCGGCCGCTGGGCATCGCCTCGCTGGAGGACAAGATCGTCCAGCAAGCGACCCTTTGGGTTCTGCAAAGCATTTACGAGCAGGATTTTCTCGGATTCAGCTACGGTTTCCGGCCTGGTCGCAGCCCGCACGATGCGCTCGACGCCTTGAGCGTGGCGATGACCGGCAAACGCGTGAACTGGATATTGGATGCCGATATTGAAGGCTTCTTTGACGCGATCGACCATGCGTGGTTAATCAAGTTTCTGGAGCACCGCATCGGCGATCGTCGCATTCTTCGCTTGATTCGCAAGTGGCTTCGCGCCGGGGTCAACGAAGAAGGCCAGTGGTCGCAGACGACGGTAGGCGCGCCCCAAGGCGCGGTGATCTCACCGCTGCTGGCGAACGTGTTCCTGCATTATGTCTTCGAGCTGTGGATCGAGTAGTGGCGGAACAACCGTTGCCGCGGCGATGTGGTGGTGGTGCCGGGCACCGCCGCGTAGCGGTGGTCGGCGGACGACTTCGTGATCGGTTTCGAGAACCACAGCGAAGCAGTCGCGTGTCTGGAGGAACTCCACGCGCGGTTCGCCAAGTTTGGCTTGAAACTGCATGAAGGCAAGACTCGCCTGATCGAGTTCGGTCGCTTTGCGATTGAACGGCGAAAACGAAACGGCGAGAGCCGGCCCGGGACTTTTGACTTTCTTGGCTTCACGCACAAGTGCGCGAAGACGCGAAAGGATGGTCGGTTCACGGTCCATCGGCACTCGATGGCCCGACGCATGCGTGCGACTCTTCAGGCGATCAAGACGAAGCTGCGAACGCGAAAGCACCGGCCCCTCGGCGAAACCGGCCGCTGGTTGCGACGTGTTGTGCAAGGCTGGCTGAATTATCACGCCGTGCCGAGCAACAGCAATCGCATCGGTCGATTCGTCGACGAGGTCACTCGTCATTGGCTTGCCGTGCTCCGCCGTCGCAGTCAACGAGGTCGTCGCGGCTGGAATTGGAAACGGATGCAGCGTCTTGTCAGACGGCATCTTCCCCATCCCCGCATCGTTCATCCCTATCCTCACCAACGATTTCGCGCCCGACTTGAGGCAGGAGCCGTATGAGGTAATCCTTCACGTACGGATCTGTGCGGGGGGCCGCCGGCAACGGCGGTCCCTAGTGCGCCTGTGAAGGCGTTTGAATTGTCGGGTGAAAGTCCCGTCCAGGCGATCGTTACCAGCCTGTAGTCGAAAGTGGTAACTGCGTTGTCGCGAGACAAGGTGGGGAGCAACCTGAGACAAATGACTAGTCCGTAACTGTATTGTGAACTCGATTCGGCCAAGCCTGTCGGGGAGCCTCCTAGGAATTGGCGAACCCTTGACTGCACGCAATCGGCCCGATGATGACCGCTTCAGGTCTGTCCATTCCGCATGGGCGGTCGGTGCAGCAGCCACGACGATGAATGAACTCGGTAACGTGTAAAATCGAGCGTGGCGAAATGGCGATGTGGTGGTTGGAGACGGAATGGTCAGAAGTTCAAACGAGATAAGCAGGGAGAACTGCCAGCTTAACAGATAGCCCAGAATCGATCGTCAAATCAGCGGTGAGGAACGTCGCTTCAAAATGTTCCAGGCTCCTTCGGCCAGCGACCAGGCCGGATGCGAGAACGAAACGATGGTCGTCGGTGGATTTGATTACGGCGGCTGGTAGAAGTCAGAGCCTTCATAGTAGTGTTGACCATCGGGAACCAAACCCGATGCGAGCGAAGGGAGGCAGGAAAGTGGAATGCGAGCATGACCAAAGACACGAAACGTAGAGCTAAGAACTACATCCCCGTCACAGTGCCGTTCTCAGCGGCTACCCCGGCGGAAGAACTCGAGGTACGGGAATCAGCACGTGGGATCCCCGCTTGGGCGAATCGTTGTATTTGGACAGACCGCATGTTGAACGCACTCACCGTAGGAGTGCGAGGAGGCAAATGGCACGCTCTGAGCGACAAAGTCGAAAGCGAACTCAATCTATTCACGTCGGCTCGCAAGGTCGTCGGGAAGAAGGGAGCCGCTGGAGTGGACCGCCAAAGCACGGAGGATTTCGCCGAACATGAGATCGACGAAATCCGACGCCTACACCGGAGTTTACGCGAGGGAACTTACCGTCCGCGTCCGGTACGCCGAGTTTGGATTCCTAAACCGGGTAGCTCGACGGAGCGACCCTTGGGGATTCCGACGGTTCGCGATCGGGTCGTGCAAACGGCCGTTTTGAACGTGATCGAACCGATCTTCGACAACGAATTCCACGAGCGAAGTTTCGGCTTTCGCCACGGACGCAGTTGCCATGATGCGCTGCGCGTTGTCCAGCAGAAGCTCGACGAAGGCAAGGTGTTTGTCGTTGACGCTGATCTTCAAAGCTATTTCGATACGATCCCGAAAGATCGCTTGATGCAACTTGTGCAAGCGAAGATTTCGGATCATCGACTGTTGGCTTTGATCCAATCGTTTCTGGATCAATCGATCCTGGAAGAACTTTCCGAGTGGACGCCTGAATCGGGAGTTCCGCAAGGGGCCGTTCTTTCGCCGTTGTTGTCGAACCTGTACCTCAATGAACTGGACCATCGGATGGCCGAACTCGGTTACGAGATGGTTCGCTATGCTGATGACTTCGTGGTCGGCATCATTGGGACACTTACGGAGGCGAAATCGATTCTGGTGACTATTAGAAAATTCTTAGCCGAGAATCTTCATCTGCAAGTGTCAGATGAAAAGACCGCCATCAAAGACGCAAAAGAGGGGATTGTGTTCCTCAGCTACGGGGTACGAACGGTTCGCGGAGGCAAAACGGTGAAAGTTAAAAAGTACGGCAGATACTTTACTCAACGATCTATCTCCGAAGGGATACGGCTCGAAGTGCCAAAGTCGGTAGCTATTAAATTCTGCCACAAACACCACTATGGCCAGTGGTACGCAACTAAGGCGAGTCATATATCCTCGCGACTTCACTGCTCTGACGTAGAGATTATCATGACCTACAACGCAGAGATGAGAGGATTAGCCAACTATTACGCATTGGCTTCCAATGTGAAAACTCGACTCAACAAGCTCGGTTATCTCGCGCTGGTCAGTCTAGTCAGAACATTGGCAGCCAAGCATAAAACCAAAACAAGTCGCTGGTTTGAAAAACTGCGAAGAGGAAAAGAGTTCGTTTTAAGCTACATGGTCCAGGGTGAGCGAAAACAAGTGACTGTTTACCAATTGAAACATCTCCAACGGCAAGCCTTTATACAAAACGTCGATATGACGC
>JADFIX010000232.1 GCA_022566435.1 Planctomycetota bacterium | reverse complement strand
AAGAAGGTCAGGGCGGTTAGCCGGACGGATGTTGCGAGGCTGCACGGCGGCTTGCGAGCCACGCCGTACGAAGCCAACCGGACGCTGGCATTGATATCGAAGATGTTGAGCTTGGCCGAGAGCTGGGGCTACCGCCCCGACGCTTCCAACCCGTGCCGCCACATCAACCGATTCGCTGAATCGAAGCGCGAGCGGTTCCTGTCCGAAGACGAGCTCGGCCGTCTTGGCGCTGTCCTGGCTCGGGCCGAGCGCGAGGGCACGGAGACCAAGGCGGCCATCGCTGCGATCCGCCTACTGGCCGTCACGGGTTGCCGCCGTGGGGAAATCCTGACGCTCGAGTGGGCGCACGTCGATTTCGGGAACGGGTGCCTTCGACTGGCGGAGGGCAAGACCGGGGCCAAGATCGTGTACCTGGCGCCGGCGGCGCTCGAAATCCTCGAAGACATCGAGCGCCAAGACGGCAATCCGTACGTGATCGTCGGGCGCGAGCCCGGAGCCCACTTGGTCAACCTCTCGGCGCCGTGGGCGCGGCTGCGCAAGCTGGCGGGGCTCGACGGAGTGAGGATTCACGATCTGAGACACGGCTTCGCCGCGATCGGTGCGGCCGGCGGATTCGTCTCCGCGGCCAGCAACGAGGGGATCTACCCCGGCATGTGGTCCGGACAAATCGCCGCGGATGTTCTGATTACAGCCCTGAAAGGGCGGCAGTCACAGGATGAACTGATGGCGTTCGACGCCGCATGGCGCATGCAAATGGCCGACTATCTGCGGTCCCCCAACACGGACCACCAATTCCTACTCCCATTGATATTCTCGAATCAGCCCATGGCGGACCGTATGGGTGCCGCGATATTCTCCGGGGAAAACATTTAGCGGGACCGCTCGGTTCATCGAGTTTACACGCCCCGCCGTCCATTTATAATTATGCACCGCCGGCGGGTTGTACGCGGGTCAAGAAGGTAGGGAGCATGTATGCCGCTTCTGGGGGTTAATATTGATCATGTGGCGACCGTCCGGCAGGCGCGGGGGACCGATGAGCCTGATCCCGTCTGGGCCGCGGCAGAAGCTGAGCTCGGCGGCGCGGATGGTATTACGTTTCACCTCCGCGAAGATCGCAGACACATCCAGGACCGCGACGCACGCCTGCTGCGCGACACGGTGGGCGTCAAGCTCAATATGGAGATGGCCGTCGCCGAAGAAATTGTCGAACTGGCCATTCAACTGAAGCCCGATCAATGCTCGCTGGTGCCCGAAAAGAGAGAGGAACTGACGACCGAAGGCGGACTCGATGTCGTCAAGAATCAATCGCGGATCTCGTCGGTGGTTCACCGCCTGCGCGAAGTCGGCACGACACTCAACGCTTTCATCGAACCGATTCCCGACCAGCTAAAGGCTTCCTCGGATGCGGGCTTCCACGCCGTGGAGTTGTGGACAGGCGGCTACGCCCACGCGCGTAATCCCGAAGAGCGAGACGCAGCGCTTGACGACTTACGACGGGCGATCGTGGTGGGACACGAACTGGGTCTGGCGGTACACGGCGGACATGGCCTTACCTATCGCAACATTGCACCCGTGGCCGCGATAGCGGGTTTTAGCGAGTTCAACATCGGACATTCGATTGTGGCACGTTCGATTTTTTCAGGGATGCGGGAAGCGGTCGCCGAGATGAAGCGGCTGTTGGACAAATACGCGCCGCGCAACCCGCGGTAGAATAGACGCGGGGCGTTCCCCGGAATATGGTGTGGGGCGCAGGGTATTCCGTCGGCCCGCGGGGAAGGGTGGCCCGCTACAAAAGGCGCGGCAGAGGATTGAATCGCCGGCACCATGGAAGAGGTTTGCCGATGATGGATGGAACCGGATCAGGTCGTATCGTACAAGGCGCGATGACGGCGCTTGTCACGCCGTTTTGCAAGGGGCTAGTCGATTGGTCACGGCTCGAGTCGCTCATCGAGCGACAAATCGGCGGGGGAATTGATTGGCTCGTTCCGTGCGGTACCACGGGCGAGACGCCGACGCTTTCCAAAGCCGAATGCCGTCGACTTGTCGAGACTGTCGCCGCGCAGTCGAACGGGCGATGTGGGATTATGGTGGGCACCGGATCCAACAACACCGCCACTGCGGTCTCACTGACGAAAGATGCCGCCGACGCTGGTGCCCACGCCGCACTCGTCGTGGCACCTTACTACAATCGTCCGACCCAAGAAGGTCTCTTTCGCCACTTCGCGGCCATCGCCGAGCGGGTCGACATTCCGATCGTGCTTTATAACGTACCGCCACGGACGGGCGTTCACATCGGCAACGGCGTGGTCATCAGGCTTTGCGAGCGCTTCCCACATGTTGTGGCAATCAAGCACGCGACCGGAAACCTAGACGGCGTCACCGAACTGATGCGCGATTGCGACATCAAGGTCATCAGCGGAGACGATGCCCTGAACTGGCCCCTGATGGCCGTCGGTGCGGTCGGTACGATCAGCGTGGTTTCCAATTTGTGTCCATCTCTGGTAAAATCACAGACGGTGGCCGCATTGGAAGGCGACCATTCGGCAGCTGCAAAGCACCATCGAACCGTGAGTGATTTGGCGACGGCGCTCGGACGGATCGGCCCGAACCCGCTGCCGATCAAGACGGCGATGGCGATCGTCGGTCTTTTGGAAGAGGAGTTCCGCCTCCCCCTTTGTCCTTTAGACGCGGAGGCGCATAGCCGAATCGAGAGCCTACTCGAAAGGCATGGATTTGTGGACGCGGTACCCGTATGAGGGAGGCAGAGCCGATCGCTGAGCTGACCATAACCGAGAGTCAAACCTTGTCGTTTTTTCAGAAAACGGTCACGATGATTTCCTGGAGTCTGGCGGTCGCGCTGTTTCTCACCGTCGGTTGGTCGGTGATGCGACCCGATGACCCGCAAGGGGCGGTCAGCTTGATCTCGCGTTCCAGTGGGGCGGTCATGTTTCTGCAAACGTTGATCCTCGCCACGGGGGCGGCCGCAATCGTCACGTTGATGGCCGGGCGTTATCTCTCTGAGGTCGGCACGTTTGCGGCGGCCCTGGGGCTGATCGTGGTTTCTCTGCGTGGTGATCCGGTCGCGGCCCTAATCGTCGGACACGCCGAGGCGACCCGTGGCTTCGAAAAAAATCTCGCCCTTGTCTTGGCGTTAGAATCCTTGGCGTGGTTTGTGTTGCTTGCGCTTTCCATGATCTCCTCCTCCATGGCGCTTCGATACCTTTCGCCGGGCGGCGCGGGCGTCAATGAGGGCGATTCCGAAGATCGGGCCTTTGCGATCTTTCATTCCGCCGCCTACGACATGCCCGGGCTGGGGAAGACCCTGCTCGCGGCCCGAGGTTCGTCGCAGACCGCGCCCTCCGATGGGCTGCGCCACACGCTGGTGGCCACCCTCGTAGGACTGCTGGCGATCGCCGGACTATCCGCGGGACTCTCGAATCGAATGATCACTCACGGGCAGGCTTGCTTCATCGTGGCGGCGGGGATGATGTTTGCGACCTACGTGGCCAATCGAATGTCGCCGGTTCGTTCGTTGCTTTGGTCGTTTCTGGCGGTGCCTTTGGTGGCGATGATCGGACTGGTCTGGGCCGCCCTGAGACCGGCGGAAACCCAACTTCCGGCGATTTTGCCTTCCAGTCACTTCCTCCGCATTCTGCCGATTCAGTATATTGCGGTCGGCACGGCCGCGGTTGTCGTTGCGTCATGGTATCTCTACGTGCCGGGTATCGAGAGCCGAGACGCGTCCGGCCCGTCGTCTCGACGGGTTTCCCCCGCGACCGGACGCACGGCATGATTCTCATCCGCAAATTCAAGGATCAGTTGCACGATCGAATTCGCCGGCGCATGATCCGAGATACCGAAATCGCACTGTGTATCGGCTTCATGTATCCCGACCGCGCGATCCGTATTCCCACGTTAGAGGTCGGCTGCGGTGAATTCCACCCGGACTACACCGCTCGGTTTTGGTCGGACTTACTCGACCAAAACGCCAACTCGCTTCCCGTGACGAGGATTTGACGCTCCGAGACCGGTCGTGACCGTGAACCGCGGGCGAACTTGCAGGAAAACTTTGAGCGAACTGCCACGTATGCACACGGAAAACGCCGACGCAACTCACAATCAACCCGACCCCCTTGCTTGGCTGCGCGAACACCGTGAGAAAACGCAACGCGAGCATGCGGCAGCCACGCGGGCGGAGCACGTGGGCACCACGGCACGCCTGGCAAGCTTCCTCGCGGCCATCGCGGCCATGTACTTCCTTCGCCATACGCCTTGGCTGGGCGTGACGGCGGCCGCGGCGATGCTTGTCGTTTTCGGGTGGACGGTTTGCCGGCATCGAGAGGTCAAGGCTCGCCGCGAACTGATCGATCGGGTTTTGCTGGTCATCGACGAATCGGTCCGACGCTGCACGGAGTGGTTGTCGCTGATTCGCAGCGGTAGCCGCCCGATGGATCCAAAGAACAAGGCCGCGGATGTTGACACCTTGCTCGAACCAGGGCGAACGTCGTCACTCACCGAACAGGAGTTCGACGATCTCGACGTCTACGCCGCGCCGATCGGTCTGTTCGGGTTATTGAATCGCACATCCACGCCGATCGGGGCGCGCCGTTTGCGGGACTTGGTGGAACATCCGCTTATAGACCGAGCGCGCCTTGGGCGCCGGCGGGAGACAGTGCAATGGCTCGAGCAGCACGCACCTGAGCGTCTTCGAATCATGGCCGCCGCCGCCATACTCCGCGAAAACGATCAAATGCTGTCAAAGGTCGTACTGGCGTTCCGCAATGCCGAGGCCCTGCCAAATTCGACACTGATACTCTTGTTGCGCGTTTGGGCGCTGCCGTCCGCGTTGATTACCGTGTGGGCGGTGTTTTGCATTGGTCGGGGTGAACTTGCATGGGCTTACGGACTCTTCGCGTTGATCTTGCTGAACGGCTCGCTCTACGCCGTGATGCGCAAGGCATTGGAGGGGGCACTTGCTCCCTGGCGGAACATCGCACCCGCGTTGGAGGGGTATGCTCATGTGGCTTTCGAAGCGGCGGCCGTGCTTCCGCAAGAGGGCGAACTCGACAAAATTCGTCACGGCTTGGCCACCGTGGCCGACCCCGCCGTGGCTCCCGCGCTATGTCGTCGGATCAAATGGTCTGAGAGCGGCGGCATCATGCACACCATTTGCAACATCGTTTTCTTTTTCGATGTTCACGTGGCCGAGATGATCCTTCATACGGCACTTCCCCATCGCGACGCGCTGCTGTCCGGTTTGGCCGGTACCGCCGACATCGAGGCGTTGTGCAGTCTGGCGACCTACGCTTTTGAATCACGGGCCGGGGGGTCGGTCTGTTATCCCCGGCTCTCGGATCGCGTCCAAATCGAAGTGGTCAACGGGCGTCATCCGTTGATCCTGCCCGACGAGGCGATCGGTAACGACGCGGCGCTTTCCGAGGATACCCGCTTGTGGGTGGTCACCGGACCGAACATGGCCGGAAAGAGTACGTTTCTGCGTATGGTGGGGATCAACATGCTGCTCGGTCAGGTGGGGACCGCCGTGACCGCCGACGCCATGACCATGGCACCCATGCGGTTGATCACCGACCTTCAGGCCCGCGACAATCTCAGCCGGCACGAGAGTTATTTTCTCGCCGAGGTCCGCCAGTTGCGGCGAATGGTCAAGCCGGATGAAGACGGGGCGCCGATTCTCGGTTTGATCGACGAACCATTCCGCGGGACGAACTCGCAAGAGCAGGTGGCCGCCACCCTCGCCGTGGTCGAGCACCTGCTCCGCCTGCCGCACTTGTTTCTTGTGGCCACCCACGAACATCGCTTGACGAAGCTGGCCGATGAAAGAGAGGCCGCCCGCAATTTCCACTTCCACGAAGAGCTCGGTGAAAAGGGCATGGTGTTCGATTACCGTATCCGCCCCGGCCCCGCGGTCACGCGAAACGCATTGGACGTTCTCGTTCGCGAACAATACCCCAGCGAATTAGTCGATGACGCCCGGCGGCGGTTGGGTGAGGATGGCCCGGGGGATGGCGAGTCGTAGAGGCGGGTCCCCGACCTGACGTACCGGGCTGTCAACGGAGGCGAGGAGCCCAGTAGAAGATGTTGCTCGGCGTGCTAAGCCCCGTTCCCCGTTAGCATATTCAACTGATGAAATTCCCCAAAGATATACCGTGGGTGAGTACGGGCAAGACGATCGGCTCAGGTGGTCAGTCCACTGTCCAAGAGGTCGAGCCTAAAGAACAATCAGATTTTGAGATGGGTACGTATGCGCTAAAGAAACTTCGCAACTCCAAATCCGCTCAGGCCATGGCCCGTTTCCAACGGGAAATTCAGGCTATTAGGAGCGTGGATGACTCTCGAATCGTAAAGATCGTCGATTGTAGTCGTGAAGGCGCCGATTTCGTTTACTATGTAATGCCTAGCCCAAGTTAGACAGTTGCGAGACGATATCGGCCTTGGCGATGCCGTAAGGGCGGTTTAAGCGTGAAAGTCTTCACTACATTTGTAGCGCGTCTTCCATGTACTTCAGGCGCTGGGGGA
>JADFIX010000231.1 GCA_022566435.1 Planctomycetota bacterium | reverse complement strand
TCCTCTTGCGGCGCTTCAAGAAGTGATTCGCGGGCCTCATCGGTGCCCACCCTACCCAGCGCCCATGCCGCATGCCCGCGCACCAGTGCCTCCGCATCGTCGAGGGCCCTGACAAGAACCGGCACCGCGTCGGCCGCCCCCCAATTGCCCAACGCTACACAGACGTTGCGCAGTAGCCCGGCCCGCTTTGCTCGCTTGATGGGCGATTCTCGGAAAAGGTCGCGAAACCCCTCGTCGTCCAGAACAAGAAGCTTGTCGGCCAACTCCACAAGCGACGGCCCGTCCAACCCTTCCCTCACTCGATAGGCCTCCTCTTCCGCCGGCCGGGCGAACCGTAAGGGCGTGGTATTGGCATGGCGGAGGCGCGAATGGAAACGCCGCCAAGAACACACTCACCGTATTAAAAGACCTGATTGCAGATGTGGTCGTCACAAATCCCGAGCGGGCAACCGGTGGCAGGGAAGGGGAAAGCGTCGAAAATGCGCTAATTCGAGGGCCACAGGAGCTGCATTCGCTAAGTCGCGCCGTGACGGAAAGGGACTTCGCCGCCGTGGCCACGGCGCAGGCCGACGTGGAACGGGCAAGTGTGTTTGCCCAATCCTCCCTTTGGCGTTTTGCCGTCCCGGGAACCGTTCAGATTCTACTCGTTCCGCACCTCCCCGAGGCGAAAAACGGTCAAGCGGCGGTAACGCACGAAACGCTCGCGGCCCATCAGACTCAAGATGGCCTTGCCAAGGTCAACGCCGCCCTTGAACGGCGACGTCCTGTCGGGACCAGCTGCGTTGTAGCATGGGCGGACTACAAAACCGTCTCCATCAGCGCCAAGATTGTCGTGGGTGCGGAAGAAGACGGCCGAGCGATTCATGCGCGAATACTCAACCGAATTCACGGCTTGCTCAGTCCCCTGTCCGGCTGGGCGTTCGGTCGCAGCCTGCGAGAGGCTGAAGTCTATGACGTCGTGCTCCGAGAGCCCGCCGTTCGTACAGCGGAAGAAATCCGGTTCCGCGTCCGGCATGCGCCTGCCATGGATGTTAATGTCGTCGCAGATGATCCGTTCCATCCGAAAATGTGGTATGCCGGTGCCGGTTGCGAGATATACCGATCGCACGACGATGGCGAAGGATGGCAGCGAATCGGCTGCTTCCCCGACGAATCAATTCAGGTCATTGAAGCGAACCCCACCGAGCCGGGCCTACTGGCCGTCGTCTCTAAAACGGTGGACGACACGCGAGCGTCAAGCAAGATCCGCATTTCTCGTGATTGCGGTTCTTCATGGGGTAAGAAGGCAGAACTCGACTCCACCGTCCACGATGTAGCCTGGACGCGAAGGTCGCGGCGGCCGCTCTTGATCGCCGCGGCCGGCAATGGACTGTACGAAGTCACCGACGACATGGGGTTTATCCCGAAGATCGTAGATCGGGCGGATCAAAAGCTGGGTTTCTACTCAGTGGCGGTTTCACATGAAGTAGGAGGGGCTACGACGATCGCCTTAGCCGCCAAGAGCGGTGGCGGCGTATATTTCTGCGAAAACGAGCAACTAAGCGGTTTCGAGAAGGGAGGATTGGACGGGGCGGATATACGCGTTTTACGGTTTCAGCAGCTCGGCTCGCGGTCGTTTCTTTGGGCAGGCACATGGGTCCGCGGACATGATAACCCGGGCGAAGGCTGCCATCGGCAAGAGATGACCTCTGGGCGCCAGAAGAATCGCAAATGGAAACATCTCGGCACTGGTTGGGACGGAGGACACTGCATAGCAATAGATTTCGACGGCGCCATCGCCTACGCGGCCTCCTATCGCTCGGGTGTGCTCAAGTTCGACACGCGTCCATCCAAGAATCCCGCATGGGTCCCCTCCGAGGGTGGCTGCGGACTTCCTTACCGTGAGGGGCGGGACGGGTTCGCACAGGTTGAATCAATCGCCACCGCCCGAATCAGACCCATCGGGGGTGAAGCGGCTGAGGAAGCCCGGTCCCCCATGGTCGTGGCAACGAAGGAGGGCGTGCTCCGTAGCACCGACGGCGGTGTTACGTTTCAGAAGTGTTCCGACCACGTGTTCACAGAGCGCGTCTCGCTTGGTCCGACGCAACTTTTCTGCTCGGGTGAGCACGACATCAAAATAGTGGCTCAAGATGAACAAAGCTGATATCGAAACGCTTCTGCCCATGGTCTACCAAATTAGCGCGCGAGCGGGGACGCCCACCAACGCGATTTTGGAGGTGATGGCTCAAATGCATGCACCGTCGGAGGCCGTGCTAGCCGGGCTCGAGCGGTTCTTCGATCCAAGACGAACGGATGATGGGTTCGTTTCGTTCCTGGCACAGTGGGTGGATCTGGGCAGCTTACTCGGGGCGACCACTACGGAACCGATCTCCACGGGAATCGGACGGCTCCGCGAATTGGTATGCGCCGCGACCGAGTTGTCACGGTGGCGAGGCACCGTCCACGGCCTGAGAAGATTCCTCGAGATCGCGACAGGAAGATGTGATTTTGAAATCGTGGAGCGCCCCCTGGACGAGGCGGGCCGGGTCCGGCCGTTCCATCTTTTGGTGATTCTACCGGATGAACTGAAAGCACACCACCGCCTGATCGAGGAGATTGTCCGTGCGGAACGACCGGCTTATGTAACCTATGAACTTGAATATGCGCCTCAAACCGCTGTGGCAGAGGCGCTTGGAAGCGAGGGTAACAAAAAATGACGGCGATGACCAACAACCCCAACTTGGCCTACGACATCAAACCGGTGGACACCAAGGTTCCGATCGACAATCGTCAGGGGACCGCAAAGATTACCGTACGCTATGCGCTGGAACGCCCCACAGTCACTGCGACCGCGGACGTCATCGTCCTTGGTAACGCGGATTCTGGCTGGTTTACGATCGAAGAGGGCGCATCCCGAAAAATGGAATCTGGCAAGGAAACTACCTTCAACATAAGAATCAACGTGAGTCCGCGCGCGGAAGAGGGCACATACTCGTTTCGACTGCGGGTCTGCTCGGAAGACAGGCCCATGGATGAAGCCGCCGAGGGACCGGAAATATCGTTCCAAGTTCGGCCGGCACGACTCCCCGAACCCGATGGATTTCCCTGGTGGATCATCGCCGTCATCGTCGGCGTGCTCGGGCTGGCGGTGGGAGGGTACCTCTGGAGGGGGTCCAACGGCGTACCCGACGTGCGCGGTATGACGTTGAACCAGGCAGTCCAGAAGCTCAGCGAATACGACGTGGTCCCTAACGGGATGCGGCTCCGAACCAATCTGTTTTCGGAAGACACGGTTCTGGCGCAATCGATTGTTGGTGAAGAGTTAGGGGATCGCAAGCTCCTCCTCTACATTGCGTCGGCCCTGCCAAAGGCGTCGGTTCCCGATGTGAAGGAACTTACCGCGGAGAAGGCGCAAAAGAAGCTTCGCAGAAAGAGTTTCCTTACCCAATGGACCAAGCAGTTCCCGGTTTCCGTATTAAACACTAATGTCCTTACGCTATCGCCAGGCGTCAGACCCACTTCCGGTAGGGCATCGCCGCCGTTGGCTATAGATGCTGCAGTCAGAATCCCGGCAGCGGCCAAAGTAACGAGCTCCAATCCAGGTAAAGGTGCGTCGATCCCCCAGAGGTCTATCGTCTCCATAAGAACAAACCGAGCTGGGACACGGCCCAGCAAACGCCCAAAACTGGACAGTCCGGCGAAGGATGCGCGGATGCCGGACGACAACGTCGAGCTGAGTTGGAATAATGTCGAGAACGCGAACCATAACCTGCTGCTCACATTGACGGACAGGAATGGGAAAAAGACGAGTGGATTGATTGTCCTGCCGGATAAACAGGAAAGCCTGAAGCTCGGCGGCCTTTCAGACGTCGCCGAGATGAAGTGGTCAATCGTCGCCTATGAGAAAACGACTTGGTGGGTCCTTGGGAAATCGGCGACGCGAACCATCACCTTCAACTGAATCTCCATTATGCCCAGGGTCACGCGATGCATTTGTTCAACACAGAATTCGGAATCTATGCCGGAACCGCCTTGGTTGCAGCGTTTGCGCTCGGCGCCATCATCCACGCGGTCCGCGGGGCGGGGGGCACCGCCGCACTGCGGCGCGGCCTGGCGACAGGCTTGGTCACCCTCGTTTCGATGATGCTCGCGCGCCTTGCCACGTGGGCGTGCCTTGCGATGTTGGGCGGCGAAGATCAGTCGGCCGCACTGGCTGGGTGGCTGTTTGGCTTGTGGCCCGGTCTCATTGATACGGCCGCGTTGCTTCTAGCCGGCAAGTCAGTATTGGGTCCTGAAGGGCTCATGTGGTTCGCCACCATCGTCGGGACCTTGTCCGGCTTTTTCGACGGGCTGTGGGCCACCCACAACTTCAAGGGGCTGGGTTGGCTGAGCTTGCCCCTGGACACCACGTGGGGGCTTTCCGGCACGACAAATGGTGTGCTGTTGCACTTGGTGAACTTCGCATGGGCCGATCACGCCGACGAGCCGCAGCGTGGCGTTCATCGCTATCGGCAGGGGTTTCGATTCAAGTCCGGATTCGCGTTCACACAGGGAGCGGTGATGAGCGGAATGGACGGCCATCCACCTGATACGCCGTTGCATGATCATGAGCATCTGCACGTTTGGCAAAACCGATGGTTTGGGCCTTTCTTCACGATCTCCTATCTCGGCTGGATGGCGATCATGCTGCTGCCGGCCTTACTGATTCCGAAATCCGGAGTGAACGCGTTCCTCCGGGTTGAATGGCTGGCGTATTACAACAACCCCTGGGAACTCTGGGCATACTCACGCGGGGGCTATCGAGATGCGAACCACGCGATGGCGTGGTCCGTCGCAAAAACCCTCGCGTTTGCGGTCCCCTTCTTCTGCCTCGTCATCGCTGCGCTGGTGATCGCTGTGCTGCTGGTCGTCTAAGTTTGGAGACTCGTCTTGAACACAAAGAAGTGGACGCAGGTCTTGCTCCTGGCCGTCGCCATCGTGTATGGCTTCAGCCTGGCATACGGGATAAGAAACAATGGAGGAGGGAGTGAGGATCCTCCTTCCTGGATCAAGTCGATTGGTTCTTGGGATCTGCTCGGACCAGAGACGCTGAGCCGGAATGAGCTGACCAATAAAAGGGGCGGGGCTACGTTTCCTGAGAAACTCACACTCATGAAGAATCTTTCCGCCACATACAACATCGCTGCCGGAAGCGCAAAGATACGCAAATTGATTATCAGCGTTAAGAAGAGTATTAGCACGAACATCAAAATGGTCTATACGCCCGCCGAAGGCGAGAAGCAAGAGTGGCCTGGCAATTCCGATAAGGCCGACGAGGTGACATTTATTGTAGACGACCAAGGTGGGACGATCAAATTCACAAACAACACACAGGGCTCAGCGAAACTTAGGATCGTGGAATAACCATCAGGTGACCGCTTTGAAAATCGATGGGATTGACGTGATGAGGATGAAAATGGCCCAGATCAACCCAATGATTCCTACGACAATTCCTGCGATCGCGTCGGTCACGCTTACCAAGAACGATCCTACTAGCCCGTGTAGAAAACTGACGATGATCCCGGCAACGAGTGACGTAGCGATCAAGAAAACAAGGGCTTTCATTTGGGCGAATCTGGGATGGGCGAACACGAGGCAGCCGGCAAATACCAGCTTCATTGTCATAATCGCGCCCAGCGTGGCACGCGCCGCCCCAACTGGGAAACCCCCGAACATAATCCCATAGACCGCCGGCCCGAAGGGCATCGCCATGAGCAAGCCGATCATCAGGAAGAGAGAGACCAGACACTTCATGATCGCCACGAAGGCGGCCAGAGCGACCAGGATAGAGAAGATCAGGGCGATTATTCCGTAGCTTTTACCCATCGCGGCATGGCCCGTCAGAAGCGGGGCGGCCAGTGCGGCCACCGAGAATAGCAGGGCACCGTCAACAAACGCCATCATCCCGATCCCAAGCCCGGGCGAGCTGCGCCCAAACGCGGCCACCAGCGAAGATCCCAGTTCCACGAGGACAACCAAGACGATCAGGACACACGAAACGAAAAACAGAGGCTTGCGCAGAGTCATTGGCTAGTCTTACCTTCAATAGTGACCTTAATTGTAGTAACTACGACATCATCTGACAGTCACCCTGGTTTAGGATCAAAAACTGTCAGTTAGGCGGCATTGCCCGAGACGGACTTCTCCCTTGTGATTTTCACACCGTCAATAAACGTAGCCATCGGTGTCCTCCCGCAGCACATTTTTCCTGGATGCGTTCGTTCTCGATTGTAGTACTCCAACCAGGCATCGAGATCAAGCTGCAATGCTTCGAGCGATTGAAACAGTTTCTTTCGAAACGCCACCTGGTAGAACTCCTGCCACACCGTTTTGTGGAAACGCTCGCAGATCCCATGGGTCTGCGGATGCTTCGCTTTGGTCTTGGTGTGCTCGATGTCGCTTCTTGAAGTTCTCCAAATCGTGCCTTTGCAGAACAAGCCGAACACCGGCAGGCGAGATGAAGACCTCTCGCTTGCGTAGTTCGTTGCTCGCTCGAACCTGACCAAAAGCAGGAAACTCGT
>JADFIX010000230.1 GCA_022566435.1 Planctomycetota bacterium | reverse complement strand
GGGAACGAATCGACGGGTCAACGCCGTCTCCGGGTCCGTGAACGTCCGCTGGCCGCCGTCACAGGCGTCGATGAACCGCCTCTTGAGCCATCCGTGACCGGCGCCCCCGGGATTCGCTGAGGCGCGCATCATCAACACAAGCGCTTCGTCCTTCGCTCGGCAGCGGGAGATCAGGTACGTCCACACGCGCTCGTCGGAATCCGCACGATGATCACCGCCCCACCACCCTGACCAGGCACCGCGGCAATCGTTCCTCCCATGTGTTCTATGAAATCCTTGCATATAGCTAGTCCGAGACCTGTTCCCGCGCCGGATGGCTTCGTGGTGTAAAAGGCTTCGAACATCCTCTCCGGTTCTGGGGGTAGTCCGACACCGGTGTCCGCAAATCGTATGACGACCTCCTCGTCCACCAGGCCGGTCGTGAGAGTAAGGCGCCCCCCGTGCGGCATGGCGTCGATCGCGTTCTTGATCAGGTTGCAACACACCTGGTAGAGGCGGCTGCCGCGAACCCTGGGCATTGATTGCGACTGGAAGTCGGCGGTCACCACGATCCCGTTTGCCTTCTGTCCCTCCGTCATCGAGTGAATGGCCTGTTCGACAATCTCGTTGATGCCCGATTCATCGAAATCACCGTCTGTCGACCGCGAGAATTCCAACAGCTCGCCCACGACCTGTACCATCCGCATCACGCCCGTACGCGATTCGGACAGATAGGACTTGAGCTTGGATTCCGGCATGTCCGCAGCCAATCGCAACGAGAGATTTAGATAACGCAAAATGCCGTCGAGCGGATTGTTGAGTTCGTGCGCCACCTGTGCCGCAAGCTTTCCCAACGCCGCCAACCGCCGCGACAGGTCCGTCGCCTCGGGCTCAGACACGTCAGGTTCCGTTTCGTCAATCTGCACGACGACGCCGGAGACACCGGATCCTACATCGCGAAAGGGGGCGCAACGAACAACGATCGCTGTCGGTTCGATGGAATGCGCTCCGCCGCGCTGCAGGGCCTTCCAAGACACGGTGCGACCGGACATCCCAGTGATTTGCGGCAGGTTCGCCCAGCCGGGAAACTCGCCGACAACTTTTATTCCCGCCAGGACCGTCGAAAGCTCGTCGCCTGCGCATAGCTTGTCGCGAGCCACGGCGTTGCGAAGGAGAATCAAGCCACTGCGATCCGCAACCACAACAGCGCTTTCCATCACGTCGAGTACGGTGTGGAGCGCCGCGGCAGGGAGCGCTTGCCTTGCGATATCGTCGCTACGGGTTGTGGTGTCGGCCGTCACTGTATTCGCGATACACTTTCTACCGTGGAGATGCACGAACGAAACACACGCGCGTCGTCGCTCGGCATCGTGCCTCTCGGTCTATGATGACCATCGGCACGCACGTCGTGTCTCTTAGTAAACATCGACCCGGCCGAAGATCGACGTCCGATCACTCTCACGAATGAATGGAAACAGCGTCTCTTGCGCGGACTTCTCGGACGATACGGGGTAAACCCCAGGCGACAGGGGTGCATCCCAATGCGGAGGGCGGTTTTCATGGATTTACGCCCAAAGTCAGCGATTGCGCAAGTTCGGAGCCAGACGTCCGCTATCGAGCAGAAGAAAGACGCTCCGGACGCCGCCTTGTTCGCTCCTTCGTAGACGTCGGGCATCCAAACGTCTGTAGGCCAGGACATTGGGTCCGGCTGCCCTTCTGCCGCTTTAGCGGACGGAGGCGCCAGGGCCTCCCACGTTCATGAGGGACCCACATGTGCGTTCGTCATGTTCTTCGACCCCGGTGGAATCGCCTGCACCAGGCCACTTACGGTGCAGCGACGCGGCCCCCATCGACAGCCAAAGCAAGGGGTTCCACGTGGAACAATTTCGAGGCTCAATAGCACGGCCTTCGCACTCGCTGTCTACGCTTCGCACCGCCAATCACTTGCGCGGCACGCAAGACTCGCTTCCGGCTGCTGGCCAGCTCTACCGGACGGGAATCGCACCCGCAGCGTTCCTACGAGAGGTTTCAGAAATTCGTCACTTTTCTTCCTCCTCTCCCACGCTTTCGTGCCACAAGGCTGACATGTGGCTGCCCCTTTGTGGCGAACGCACACGAACAAAAGGGGCGAATCGCGAACGCACACGAAGCGTAGAGCGTACGCGCGGCGAAGGACGATCGGTGTGCCACCACTCTCGCGCGGTGCCCGATCGAGTGACCGAGAGTCACTCAACGAGCCAGCAGGCCGCGAAGTGATCCGGACCGAAGGATTGAAGCGCCGGCGCGCCGGAGGGCTGACCCACACATGGCTCGACACAGCGACGGAGGACGCGCGCAGCGGCGTCATTTTCGTCAATTACACGGTCCGGCCGACCGCTACCCTGAGTATCGATTCTGATGGGCAAAGCCTCTTCCGGCGTTTCCGCCGCGCGGTCCCTCGTCAGTTGGCAGCGCGGATGAAAGCGACAGCCGGTCGGCAGTTGAGAGAAGTCGGGCACGGTGCCGGGGATGACTTCCAGCCGATCGCGCGGACCGTCCAATCGCGGCGTGCAGCGGAGTAAGCCTTGCGTGTAGGGATGGAGTGGGTTGGCGTACAGCTTGTCGACCGGCGCCTGCTCGACGATTCGACCGGCGTACATGACGTAGACATAATCCGCGAACTCACGAACCGCTCCGAGATCGTGCGTAATCAGCAAGATGCTCAGACCCGATTGACGCTGCATTTCCTTCAACAACGTCAGAAGCTGCAACTGAATGGTCGGATCCAGCGCCGTGGTCGGCTCATCGGCGATCAGCAGCGCGGGCTCGCAGATCAAGGCCATAGCGATCATCGCCCGCTGACGCATGCCGCCCGAAAGCTGGTGGGGATAGGCGTCGACCCGCTGCTGAGGATCGTCGATTCGAACGCTTCGCAGAGCCTCGACGGCGAGATCCCGGGCCGCACGCCGGTCGATCGACCGGTGGACTTGAACGGCTTCGACAATCTGCTGCCCGACCGTCATGACCGGATTGAGGGCAGTCATGGGCTCCTGAAAAATCATGGCGATCCGCCGTCCGCGAATTCGTCGCAGATCACGCTCGCTTATGGTCAGAAGATCGACCGCACCGCCGTCCGGCGAATCGTGAAACAGGACACGACCCGATTCGAAACAGGCCGGTGGCCGTGGTACCAAGCGAAGAACGGATAGCGCGGTCACGCTCTTACCGCAGCCGCTCTCCCCCACCAAGGCCACCGTCGCCCCTTGCGGCACGTGAAGGGACATGCCGTCTACGACGGGCATCGCCTTTCCATCGCGGCGAAATGAAACGCCAAGGTTTTGGATTTGCAGTATGGATTCCATATCGCATACTCACGACGACTGCGCAAAGTCGTCTTGAACTCGTATATCCCGAAACTATTTCCGAGCCGCGACCCTGAGGGCGACCGAAGAGGAAGCCCGAAGGGAGCGTTTTCTCCGAAAGAGTCAGACCGCTTGCTTACACGCGCGGCTCGGTTCGGTCATGTCGATTCATGCGGTCTTGGCATCGCCTCTCTCATGACACCAGCACCCGTCACGCCAACAAAGACGCCGCCCTCGACTTTGGATCCATGGCATCACGCAGGGCGTCGCCAATGATATTCAGTGCCAGTAAGGTGACAACCAAAGTCGCACAGGGAAACACGAGTAACCACCAGAATCCGACAAAGGCGTTGACCGCTTCCACCCCGTCGGCCGCCAAACGTCCGAGCGAGGGAATCGGCTGCGGCACCCCGATCCCCAGAAAACTCAAGAACGACTCCTGCAAGATCGCCTGCGGAATCACCAGCAGCCCGTAGACGATGACCGGACCCGCGAGATTCGGAAAAATGTGCCGCCGGAGAATATGCCACGTCCCCGCACCGCAAAGGCGCGAGGCCTCTACGAACGCACGATTCCGCAACGCCAACACCTGCCCGCGCACCACGCGGGCCATGGTCAGCCAACTCACACCACCGATCGCGATGAAGAGAATCAACACCTCGGCGTATCGCGTTCGATCGCCGAGAAGCGACGTCAGCGGCCGAGTCAGTGCGATCTTCAGCAGAATGACCATCAAAATGTAGGGCAGCCCGTACAGCACGTCCACGACACGCATCATGAGCGAATCGAGCCGTCCGCCAATCAAACCGGCCACCGCACCCCATAGCACACCAATGATGATCGCCATCACAGCCGCCCCGAGCCCGATTCCCAGACTCACCAGAAACCCCGGAAGCAATCGGTACAGTAGACTCCTCCCCAGATCGTCGTGGCCCAGTAGCGACGTGAGCCGATAGGCCGCTCCGCCCAGTGCGCCCAGTTCAGTCGCCTCTAGGTCCGAGCGGTCGGGCAAGTACGGTTCCTCGGGCACCGCCGGCGTAATGGACGGGGCGTGCCGGATCCCCGCACCGAGGTCCTGCACGTTGAACCAACGGACCGAATAGGGAAGCGACGCGGCACCCGCGGTCACCATCGAAAAAAGTACAATCGCGGCGACCACGGCCGAGGGATACCGCTTTCCAAGCCGCCGCATCGATCGCAACGTACCGCCCGAAAAAATGGTATCGGCGCTGGGCATGGTCATACCGCTCCCGCTATTCGTGGATCGAGCCAACCATACAACACGTCGACGACCAGGTTGAAAGCGACAAGGATGGTCGAGTAAACCAACACACAGGCGAGGATCAGGCCCGCATCCAGATTCAGGGCCGCGTTCACGAAGTGCTGACCCAACCCCGGTACGCCGAAAACTTTCTCGACCACGAACGAACCGGTCATCGCCTGGGCCATGGCCGGTCCGAGGTAGCTCAACACGGGCAGGAACGCCACGCGCAGGGCATGGTTCCAGACCGCGCTTTGCCGACTAACGCCCTTGGCCAGCGCCGTACGGATGAAGTCGCTACCGAGCACGTCGAGCATCCCGGCACGGGTCAGCCGGGCGATGTAGGCTATGAAGGGCAACGAAAGTGTCAATGCGGGTAGCGGCAGATGGGCCACCGTGCCCCACCCCCCTACCGGCGCCCATTGCAAATAAACGCCGAACACAATGAGCAATCCCGACCCGGTGACAAACGTCGGCAGGGACATGCAGGTCAGAACCAAACTCAAGGACGCGAGATCGAGCGCACCGCCGCGCTTGACGGCGCTGATCACCCCAAGCGGTACGCCGACGACCACCGCGAAGAGCACCGCCAGGAAACCCAGCACCACCGACACCGGCAAGGCATCCGCGATGATCTGGCTACACGTCCAATCGGCGTAGGTAAAGGTCGGTCCGAAGTCGCCGTGCACCGCACCGACGATGAACTGGCGGAAATAGAGCCAGTTGTTGTCCATGTTGTAACGCACGCGGAGCGCCTGCTCCGCTTCGGGCGGAAGATTCCGATCGGATTGCCGTAGCGGATTGCCCGGAATGGTAATGACCATCAGGAACGTCAAAGTGTAGACGCATGCGATCGTGACCACACCGAGCATCAACCGCCGCAGGATGACCGCGATCATCGGTTAACCCGCACGAATCGAAAGGGAAACCGCAGTCGGGCGTTGGGATAAAGTCCCTCGACCCACGGCTTGATGGCGATCGGTTGCGCATAGTGAAGAATGGGGAGGATGGGACAATCTTCTTCCACGATCAGGCGCTCCGCCTGTCGCAGCAACCGCGCCCGCCGATTCGCGTCCGACACCGCCGCCGCGGTCGGGGAAGCGCGGACCACGACGCTGGTCGGTTCGGTCGTCGGCATCCTGCTGGCGAAGGACCTGCTCCGGGTGCTCGGTGACGACAGTGGCCGCTTCGACATCAGCGAATGTCTGAGGCCCGTGGTGCGGATCCCGGAGAGCAAACGCCTCGATACGCTGCTCAGCGAGTTCCGCGCCACTCACAACCACATGGCGATCGTGGTCGACGAGTTCGGTGGGACCGCCGGACTGATCACCATCGAGGATGTGCTGGAGCAGATCGTTGGCGAGATCGATGACGAGCACGACATCGATGAGGAAGACACCATCACACGCGATGGTGAGGACCGCTGGCTGGTCCAGGCGCTCACACCGATCAAGGAGTTCAACCAGTACTTCGGCGCGTCGTTCCCGGACGAGGAGTTCGCCACCATCGGTGGCCTGGTCATGCACGAGTTGGGCCACGTCCCGCGTCGTGGCGAGCGGCTCAACCTGGGCGACTTCGACATGCGTGTGGTGCGCGCGGACAGTCGGCGGGCGCAGACCCTGATGGTCCGACGACGCTCGACCCAGCGCGGCGGCTCCGGACAGGACGACGGGTGACGGGTCCGGTCGGAGCTCCATTCGCCACCTTGCTGGGGTCGCGACGCCGGCACATGGCGCTGGCGGTAGCCTCTAGTGTCTTCTTGTCCGTCATGCTGGCCTCCTACCGATCGCCAGGTTGCGGTCCAGGCGATCGTCGTGCCCAAGGTAAACGCGCCCGCTAACCCGGTCTATTGCCCGAACCGCTCGGCTTCCTTGGAGCCGCCGGTAGCGTCGCCCGCACTGTAAGAATGGGCTCCTGCGCCAGCCAACCTGCCATTGTCGACGATCAGATACTCTTCCCGGATGGAACGGCCTTCGAGCCAGCATT